>JAUIAI010000710.1 GCA_030425615.1 Gammaproteobacteria bacterium | reverse complement strand
CCGGACGACGGCTCCGGGGGGCGCCGATGGCTGGAACGGTCGCGGGAAATGCGCGACGCGGGCTGGACGGTCACACTGCTCACGGACGTCGCGCCGGCAGAGCGCGCGGCACGCTGGGCCGGGGCGCTGGCGGCGTTGCTCTCTCTGTTCGTACTGGCGGTGGCGATCCTGCTGATCGAGCGCCGCACGAGGATCCGCCGGGAAGCGGAGACGGCGAGGCGGGCCCGCGAACTGCTCGAGGAACGGGTTCAGGCCCGTACCCGGGCGCTGGCCGAGGCCAACGCCGAGTTGCGACGCACGCGTGCCGACCTGTTGCGCCAGGAACGGCTCGCCGCGCTGGGTCAGGTCTCGGCCGGCATCGGACACGAGCTGACGCAGCCGCTGACGGCCATCCACGGCTACGTCCAGAATGCGCTCGGATTCCTTGCGCGCGGACGACTCGAGAACGTTCGCAGCAACCTGGAGCGCATCGACACGCTGGGTACCCGGATCGACGAAGTGGTCCGGCATCTCAAGACGCTGGTGCGCGGCGAGCCGCCGCCGATCGAGGTGGTGGATGCCAATGCCCTCGTGCGTGACGTGATCGAGGATGCGCGATCGTCCGGCCTCCTGGCCGGCGTGGAGGTGCGCGTGCCCGACGAGGACACCGAACTGCTGGTGGTCGCCAGCGCAATCGGTCTGCGTCAGGTCTTCACGAATCTGATATCGAACGCGCTGGACGCGGTTCGTGGTCGTGAGGGTGCACGCATCTCGATTGAGGCTTCTGCGGCCGGCGAGCAGGTCGAGTTCGTCGTGTCCGACAACGGCGCCGGATTCGGCGACGCGGAACCCGAATCGGTGTTCCGGGCGTTCTTCACCACGAAGGGCGGAGACCGCGGCATGGGCCTGGGCCTCGCGATCGTACGGTCGAGCCTCGCGCAGATGGGCGCGCACATCGAGGCCGAGCACGGCCGGCCCGGCGCGCGTTTTCGCTTCTCGCTGATGCGGCGGCCGGGCGCCGGGGCCGGACACGCTGGCGCCCAGTCGGCGCACGGTGAAACGGCCACCACGACGGGGGCGGGGTGAACGAGGTCGTATTGACGGGTCGGATCCTGCTCGTCGACGACGAACAGGCGATCCGCGACAGCCTCGGTCAGGCCCTCGAGCTGGCCGGATTCGATGTCGTCGCGCTGGCCGCAGCCGAGGAACTGCCCCCGGTCCTGGCGGCCGGATTCGACGGCGTCGTGCTGACCGATCTACGCCTGCCGCAGGCGGACGGTCTGAGCGTTCTGGCTGCTGTTCATGCGGCGGATGCGCGTACGCCGGTGGTTCTCATGACCGGGCACGGAGACGTCCGGACGGCGGTTCGCGCCATGCGCGCCGGCGCGTTCGACTTCATCGAGAAACCCTTCCGCCCGGAGGCCGTCGTCAACGTCCTGCGCCATGCGGTGCGAATCCGGGCCCAGTCGGGCCCCGCCGGCGTGGGCGGCACGGGCCCTGATCCGGCCCGTCCACCCGGGTCCGGAGACGCCGCGGATGGCGCCGAGGCACTCGGCCGCACCCCTGGACCGCTCGATCGTATCCTCGGCGGTTCGCCGCAGGTCGGTGCCCTTCGCGAGCGGATCAGGCGCTACGCGGCGCTGAACGCGGATGTCCTCGTCACGGGCGAGACGGGCACCGGCAAGGAATTGGTCGCGCGGGCCCTGCACGAACTCGGTTCCCGTGCGCAGGCGCCTTTCGTGGCGATCAACTGCGGTGCGCTCGCGCCGGAGCTGATCGGCAGCGAACTGTTCGGCCACGAGCAGGGTGCCTTCACCGGGGCGCGAGCCCGCCGGGAGGGCAAGTTCGAGTTCGCCCACGGCGGCACGGTGTTCCTGGACGAGGTCGAGAGCATGCCGCTGGCGGTTCAGGCCGAACTGTTGAGGGTGCTGCAGGAGCGGCGCTTCACGCGGCTGGGAGCCAATCGGGAGATCACGGTGGACGTGCGAGTGATCGCCGCGGCGAAGGTCGACCTTCGGTCGTGGGCCGCGGAGGGCCGTTTCCGTGAAGACCTGTTCTACCGTCTCAATGTCCTGCGCATCCAGGTCCCGTCATTGCGCGAGCGGGACGGCGACCTGCCACGGCTGTTCGAAGCGTTCGTGCGCGAGGCGGCCCGCATGCATGCCCTGGAGCCACCGCCGATCGGCGGGGCACTGCTCACGGCGCTGCGCGGGCGCGAATGGCCGGGCAATGTCCGCGAGCTCCAGAACGCCGCCCTGCGATTCGTGCTCGACCGCGACCAGGACCCCTCCGATCCCGGAGGGCTCGTGGTCGATGACGCCACCGGGAGCGACGACTCCGGTCAGCCTGAGCGCCGGACCGCATCCGCCGGCGACGCCGGCGAGGGGACACTCGCCGATCGGGTGGCCGGCTTCGAGGCCTCGGTCATCCAGGCGACGCTTGACCGTCATGGCGGCGAGCTGGCCGCAACCGAGCGCGAGCTGGGCATCAGCCGGCGCACGCTGCACGAGAAGATCCGTCGATACGGCCTCATCAGGCGGCGCTGAGGTCTGCGAGATCCCGCAGATTCGCCGCCGCTGTGCGCGAATTTTCGCGCATCGGTGGGCGCCCGCAGGGGCTGGAGGCAAAAAATTGCAATAAAAACAAG
>JAUIAI010000709.1 GCA_030425615.1 Gammaproteobacteria bacterium | reverse complement strand
GGTAGACGGTGACACGATCCGGGTCCAGCCCGGCTTCGCGGCAGGCGTCTTCGATCTCCTGGTGGGTCAGCGTCCGGTCGCTCGTCTCCAGCGTACGCAGCACTTCGAGGCGCAGCGCCGTGACGCGCCCACCCGCAGCCCGGATACGTTCACCGAGCGAAACGCCTGTCTGCCGATCGACCTGAGCCATCCGGCCAGTATAGCCGGGCCGGTCAGTCCGATGGGACGCCGCCCGCAGCGCCGCGGACGTCATCGTGCCTCGTCCCCGCCGCGGAACGACGGGCGAGTACGGGCATCGAAAGCAGCAGCAGCGTCAGAACGATCGTCGGACCGCTCGGCCAGTCCAGGAGCAGTGACGCAACCAGCCCCCCGGCGTAGCCGCCGACGCCGATCGTCATCGCGGCCGCACCCCGGCCGCGCGGCAACGCTGCCCCGGCAAGGGCCGGAATGATGAGCGTTGCGAAGACCAGATAGAGCCCGAGCATGGGCAGGGACAGGCTGATGATGACGGCGAACGCCGGATAGAAAAGCAGATCCCGCCGCAGCAGACCGGGGAACACGAACCGCATGAGGAAGAACAGAACCGTCGCCCCCGCCAACGGAACCAGACCGGCCCATGACGACCAGAGGACATCACCGGCAAGCAGCCGGTTCATGTGCTCGACCCCGTGAGGGTCACGGCTCGCCAACAGGGCCGCGAGCGACGCGGCACCGATGTACAGCGAGCCGATCATCGCCTCGCGTCGCTCCGGCCACCGGGCACACAGACCGGCGACCGCAAGCGCGCCCGTCAGGGCGAACACAAGGGTCAGGACCGCCGACTCGATGCCGTGAAGATGCATCAGCGACCCGACCAGCGCCCCGAGCGCCGCGCACTGGGCGACCGCGAGATCGATGAACACGATGCCCCGCGCCAGGACCTCGCGCCCGAGCAGGGTGTGGGTCAGGGTCGCCAGAACACCGGCCGCGAGCGGCGCCAGCAGCAGCGCGAGCGAGTCGATCACCGCTGAGCGACCCGCAGCAACTGCGCGATGATCGAATCGTAGAGTTCGGCGAGGGTGTCCGTCTCCGGTGCCTCGGTCACGGTGGACGGCACCCGCAGCAGGGGCAGACCGCTGCGCTGCGCCAGCCACTCCCCGGGCTGCGGTCGCTGATAGGTGGTTTGCAGTATCGCCACCGGTGCCTGCTCCCCGATGGACTCGAGCACGCTCTGCAGGTGGGCGACCGTGGGCGGCAGGCCCGGCAACGGCTCCAGGTCCGCGCTCGCCTCCATCGAGAGAAAGCCCAGCAGATAGGCGAACGCGGTGTGCTGGACGACCACCCGCCTGCCGCGCAGCGGTGCCGCGTCCTCACGCCACCGGTCGACTCTCGCGTTCCATTGCGCTTCGAACCCCTTCAGCCGCTCCTGCACCGCTGCCGCCGCGGCCGGCCGGATTTCGCCGATGCGGGCGCCAAGTGCCCGGGCAACTTCGAGGAGCCGGCCGGGATCGAGGTGGAAGTGGGGATTCCCCTCGGGATGCACATCCCCCTTGCTGCGGTCCGCGGACGGATCGGCATCGATCAGGGTCGTGTGCTCGCTGGCGAAGAACATGCCCGGGCGACCGTCGTGAACCGCCGGGTTGGAGGCCCGCGACTGGAGCGTCGGCAGCCACCCCGCCTCGAGCGATGCGCCGGTGCACACCGCGAGATCGGCCCGGCGCATCGCGGCGATCAGGCTGGGGCGCGCCTCGATGTGATGCGGATCCTGTCCGGCGTGGGTGGCCGATGTCACGAGCGCGTCCGGCACCAGTTCCAGCACCAGCGCCCCCCATTCGGGTTCACAGGCGAAGACGCGCAGTTCCGCCACTGCGGTCTGCGCCGAACCGAGACAGGTCAGCGCGACCGCCAGGATCCGGCAGGACATCAACTTAGAAATCATGGGCACCGTGCGCTCCGAGACTCATGACCACTTGCAGGAACAGCGCGTTTCCGGCGTCATCGAAATCCCCGCGGTCACGCTGCTGCGTCCATTGCAGGCGCATCGTCGAGAAGTGCGAGCGCTTCCAGGCGAGCATGACCGATGTCTCGGCGAGACTGCCCCGATGGAAGTGGTCTCCGTGGGGGGCGCTGACCTTCAGGTCCCCATGGCGCAGCCCGACCTCCCATTGCGGGTGGAACCGGTAGACCGCACTCACGCTCCAGGCTTCGTGGACGTCGTCACTCGCGGCGAATTCGTTCAGATCGCTGACCCTGGCGAACTCCGCGCCGATGCGCAGCTGACGGTTGCGGTTCGCACCCTCGGGGGCCCACTTCCAGACCACGTCCGCGAGCCACATGTGCCTGCCCGAATACGATGACCCGTGATCATGGTCGTGATCGTGGCCTTGCATTTCTGCGCCGCCGCCGAGGACCAGGTCGGGCCCGTCCTCCTCTTCGATCGCGGCCTCGCGCCGGTTGTAGAGATGGCTGAGACCGATCTGCCAGCTGTTCGAGCGACCGATATCGCCGCCGAGTTTTGCACTGAGGGTCGCGACGCCGAGCGAAGGATCCGTCGTGCTTTCGGAAACGAGCCGCCGTCCACGAAAGAACTCTGCACCGAGCCTGAAGTACAGATCCGTCGGCGCGGTCCAGTTCACACGCAGCCCGTCGTCTCCGTAGTGCGAGC
>JAUIAI010000708.1 GCA_030425615.1 Gammaproteobacteria bacterium | reverse complement strand
GGTGCTCGGCGATCAGGAACGGCGCACCGCTCTGGGCATGCCGCACGACGAAGATGTCCGCATGCATCGCCGCCAGATTGTCGATGGTGTCCAGGAGCGATTCGCCCTTGGAGGTCGACGATGTGTTGATGTTCAGATTGACCGAGTCCGCCGACAGCCGGGACGCGGCGATCTCGAACGTCGTCCGGGTGCGGGTCGAGTTCTCGAAGAACAGGTTGAAGACCGACTTGCCGCGCAGCAGCGGGATCTTCTTGACCTCCCGGTCCGACACGCCGACGAAGTTCGCCGCCGTATCGAGGATCTCGTGGATCATTGCACGCGACAGACCGTCGATGGTCAGCAGGTGGGCCAGCCGCCCTTCCTCGGTGAGCTGGGGGTGCGGTCGACCGGCCATCAGGCGACCTCGAAGCTGAAGCGCCCGGCGTCGTCCACGGCCAGCCGCAGGACCTTGTCGTCGCCGGGCTCGCATCGATCGCCCACGATGTCGGGCTGGATCGGCAACTGCCGGCCACCACGGTCCACGAGCACGACGAGCTTCACCCCGCCGGGGCGGCCGTGGTCGAAGATCTCGTTCAGCGCCGCGCGCACGGTGCGCCCCGTGTGCAGCACGTCGTCGACGAGGATGATCGTCTGATCGTCGATGCTCAGCGGCAGAGCGGCCGCGGTCATGTTCTCCGGCAGCCCCTGGCGACGGCTGTAGTCGTCACGATGGAACGCGGTGGACACGAAGCCCAGCGTCACGACATGGCCGCGGGCGCCGAGATCGCCGGCCAGCCGCTGCGCCACCAGCGCGCCGCCGGTGCGAATGCCGACGATGACCGCGTCAGCGCCGAGCTGACCGTCGAGAGTCTCGAGCAGCCGCGCGTAGGCCTGCTCGGGATCGGGAATGCTCATAGGTGATGACCTGCCCCACAAACGAACGGCGTGCTGCCCGCGCGCCCCGGACCCTGGCTCAGGACGCCGCCAGGAACTGCCTGAGGATCAACGCGGCGGCCATGGCATCGTCCCCGTCGAGGTGGGCACGACGGCGCCGCGCGCCACCCATCCCGCGGGCGTGCTCGCGCTGCCATGACTGCGCCGCGACCGAACTATACCGCTCGTCGGCGAAATGCACCGGCAATGCGAATCGACCCCCGAGTCTTCGTGCAAACCGCTCGGACTCCGCCGTGGCCGGCAGAATCGACTCGTCTTCGCCCAGGGGTCTTCCGACGACGAACGCCACGGGTTCCCACTGCTGCAGCAGGTCGGCCACCGCGTCGAACGTCGCCGCGTTCGACGATCGCTCGATGACGGAGAGCGGACTCGCTTCGCCCGTGATGGTGTTGCCGATGGCCACGCCCACCCGGCGCTCGCCGACGTCGAACGCGAGCAGGACACCCCGTAACGGCCGGTCAGGCGTGACCGGCATGGCCCGTGAGCAGTGCCGGATCGATACCGAGCAGCTGATAGGCCCGCAGGAAGCGCTGGTCCATCGGGGTGTCGAAGATCACCGCGGACTGCGCCGGAACCGACAACCACGCATTGCGAGAGAGCTCGTCTTCGAGCTGGCCGGGGCCCCACCCGGAGTAACCCAGGGCCACCATGAAGCGCTCCGGACCCTTGCCGTGCGCAACCGCCTCGAGGATGTCGCGCGAAGTGGTCAACGCGATGTCTTCGGCGATCTCGATCGAGGAACTCCAGTCCCCGACCGGCTGGTGCAGCACGAAACCGCGATCGGTCTGCACCGGCCCGCCGAACAGCACCGGATCGGCACCGATCGGCGAAATGCCGAGATCGAGGTCGATACGCTCGAAGAGATCCGACAGGTCGAGGGTCATCGGACGGTTCACGACGATACCCATCGCCCCCTTGTCCGAGTGCTCGGCCAGCAACACCACGGTGCCGTCGAAATTCGGATCGGCCATATTCGGCATGGCCATCAGAAAGTGATTCGAGAGGTTAGAAGCCTGCTCATTGTCCATGGGTCCGATTGTACGGCCCGGCTTTCGGCGGGCACAATGGAATCCATCGGGGCTGAGGTGGCGATCCGCCGAGTGGTTGACGGCGCCTCGAAAAGACGGTTCGGCGGTTCCCTGGGCCGGGCGGGCCGATCCCGCGAATCCACGCCAACCCACGAGACTCGGCGGCTGTCATGAGCGTAGACGACACCACGAAGGTCGCCAGCCTGGTCTGGCTGAGGCGCGATCTCCGGCTCGCGGACCACGCCGCGCTGGCTGCGGCGCTCGCTCACCCCGGTGCCGTGGCGATCGTCTTCGTCTTCGACCGGAACATCCTCGATCCGCTGCCCAGCCGCCGGGATCGCCGGGTCGAATTCATCCATCGCTCGCTCCTGGAGATCGACGAGCAACTCGAGCGGCTCGGGTCGCGTCTCATCGTGCTGGACGGCGATCCCGCCAGCCTGATCCCCGGGCTCGCCCGGCGGCTGGACGTCACGAGGGTGGTCTGCGCCGAAGACTACGAGCCCTATGCGCGCGAACGGGACGGAGTCGTGGCAGAGGCCCTGCGCGGCCAGTCACGAGAGTTCGTTCGCGTCCAGGATCACGTCCTCGTCGACCCGCGCGCCCTCATGACGTCGTCGGGGAATCCGTACACGGTATACACGCCGTACCGCAAACGCTGGCGCTCCGTCGCCGAGCCGTCGCTCTGGACCGA
>JAUIAI010000707.1 GCA_030425615.1 Gammaproteobacteria bacterium | reverse complement strand
TCACGTCGTCGCCCCGGTCGCGATCCTCGCCGTGCATCATCGCGGCCATGCTTCGCCCGTCGATGGGGTCGATCGGCTCGAACCCCTTGCCGTCGGTGACCAGGTCGTTGAACGTGGGCAGCAGATCCATCAGCGACACGCCCCGTTCCTCGACACGACCGGCGCTCACCCCGGGCCCGGCGGCGATCATCGGCACGCGCACGGACCATTCGAAGGGCTGGAACTTGAACCAGGATCCACGCTCTCCGAGCATCTCGCCGTGATCGGACACGATGAACACATAGGTCGACTCCGTGAACCCACAGGCTTCCAGGACCTTGAGCAGGCGCCCGACCAGCGAATCGAAGTAGGAGGTCATCGCGTAATAGGCGTGTCGGGCAGTCCGGATGTGTTCCTCGCTGATGTCGTGCTCGTCGCACCGGATCGTGTAAGCGTAGCGGCGGGACCAGGGATCCCGCTCGCTGATGGGGATGAACGGCACCTTGGGCAAGTCGATGCTGTCGTGATCGTAGAGATCCCAGAACGGCCGGGTGGTGACGAACGGATTGTGCGGATGCGTGAACGAGGCCCAAAGCATGAACGGGCGGTCGTCGGCACTTCTCGCCTGATTCCACAGCCACTGCTCGGCGTGGAAGCAGACCTCCTCGTCGTAGTCGATCTGCAGATTGCGCTCGCAGAGCCCGGCCTCGACGATGGACCGCAGACTCATGCGCGACGGCGCGTAGGGCTGATCCGTTTGCGACCAGTCCGCCGTCCATCCGAAGTCGGACGGATAGATGTCCGTCGTGACCCGCTCCTCGAACCCGTGGAGTTGCTCGGCCCCGGTGAAGTGCATCTTGCCCGACAGGCAGGTGCGATATCCCTGGTGGCGGAGATAGTGGGCCAGGGTCAGCGTGGACGAAGGAAAGTCGCCGGCGTTGTCGTAGCAGCCGACCGCTGACGACAAGCGGCCGGTGAGCATCGCGCCGCGCGAGGGCCCGCAGACCGGGTTGTTGCAGTAGCCGTTCAGGAAGGTCACGCCCCGTTCGGCGAGCGCGCTCAGATGCGGTGTACGCACCAGCGCATGGCCGTACATCGGCAACACCTTCGCCGTGAGCTGGTCTGCCTGGATCACCAGGATGTTCGGTCGGCTCATTTGGTTGGAATCTCCGGATCGGTCGGGACGATGCTCACGCCCCGGGTTGGTCAGGCGGGGCGGACCCGCATCGGGCCCTGCGGTCGGGGCGTGGGCCGGCGGCGCGCCCGATAGGCACCGAGCACCGACCATTCCAGGATCTCCGAAACGGCCCGGTCGCGTCGAGCCGCGTAGGCCGGATCGTTCCAGAGATTTCGCGTCTCACCCGGGTCCTCGCCCAGGTCGTAGATCTCGCCTTCCGACGTACCCGGATAGATCACGAACTTCAGATCGGCGTCGCGTCTCATGATCACGTGCTCGGCGGAGGACTGGATGTGGTCTCGCCCCAGTTCGGCGTAGACGTGATCCCGGAACGACTCCTGTCGTTCTTCGCCTGTGGCCAGCGTGCCGGCCAGCGAACGCGCCTCCCAGTGGGCAGGCACCTCGAGGCCGGCGAATTCGAGGATCGTCGGCGCGAGATCCATCATCTGCACGGGACGTTCACAGACCCGTCCGACCGGCGCCGAACCATGATCGCCGAGCATCGAGCGCGCCGGCAGCCGGGCGATCAACGGCACCCGGTTGACGCAGTCGTACATGGTCCACTTCTGGATGTGACCGTGCTCTCCGAGGGCGTCGGCGTGGTCGGACGTGAACAAAACCAGGGTGTTCTCGAGCTCGCCCCGTGCCTCGAGCACGGCCAGGATACGTGCGACCTGGGCGTCGATCAGCGAAACGTTGGCCAGATAGTGGCGCCAGAGGCGCAGCAGATCATCGCGACCCAGCCCCTCTCGCCATGCGACCGAATCGATGTTGAAGCGCTTCATGGTGTCACGCAGCGCCGCGTGCATCGACGGCTGCCCGGCGAGTTCGGCCTCGCTCGCCGGCTGCAGAGGGAGATCGAGATCCGCATAGCGCTGCAGCCAGCGCGCCGGAGGATCGTACGGCGGGTGCGGTCCGGGGAAGCCCACCTGCAGGAAGAACGGCGAGGCGGCACGCCGGTCCTCGAGCCACCAGGCGGCCGTCTCGCCGACGAACACGTCGGGATGCATCGATTCCTCGAGTTCCCATTCGAAGCAGCCCAGCGCGGCCAGGAAGCCATCGGGATCCGCCTGAGAACGCGTATAGCGCGAGGGCTTGACCCGGCCGGCCGCCTTCAGGGCCTTGTCCCATTCGTCGTAGAAGGCCCGCTCGTGCTCGTCGAGGAACAAGGGCCGGTCCTTGTTCTCCACCACGAACCGCTGGTGGAAGCCACCGCCCGCGTCGTAGGGGTTGATGTGCATCTTCCCGATGTTGACGCAGTGGTAGCCGGAATCCGCCAGCGTCCGGACCCAGCTCGGCTGCCAGGGCTCGAAGTTCGTATACACATGGGTGCCGTGCGGATACACGCCGTTGAAGAGACTGGCCCGTGACGACACGCAGACGGGTGATGTCACGAAGCACTCCGTGAAAGCAGTGCCCGCGCCGGCCAGCGCGTCGAGACACGGCGTGTGCGCCCACGGGCTGCCGAGCGCGCCGATGGTATCGGCGCGCTGCTGATCCG
>JAUIAI010000706.1 GCA_030425615.1 Gammaproteobacteria bacterium | reverse complement strand
AAACGAAGTCCTGCGCGGCCATTCTGCGCAGGACTTCGTTTGGGCATAATCGAAAGGACCCGAAGTGAGGACAAGAGGAGACTTTCGATGATGCGTTCGACCCGAGTGTTGGCGGCCTTGGCCGTCTCTACCGTCGTGTGCTCGGCCCAGGCCGCCGACACGGACATCCGCCAGTTCTTCTGGCCGGAGCACATGCAGGCCCAGCAGTTCAAGGTGCGCTCTCACGGCCTGAACGGACGCCTGGATCTCGCCGTGGGTGACACCGTGGAAATCGACGGCAAGCAGTATCGCGAGGTCCGCACGGCCGGGGTCAAAGGTTATCCCGGGAAGCGCGAGACCATTTACATGCGAGCCGACGACAAGGCTATCTATTCGCGATACTCCAAGGACGCGGGTGCCGCCGAGGTGGTCGAACTGTCGCTGCCAATCGAAGTCGGGTCCAGCTGGAAGACGGTCGATCGCGACGGGAAACCCTCCGAGCGCACCATCACGAAAATCGGGCCGTGCAAGACCCGCGAAGGCCTCGAATTCGAGCGCTGCGTGCGCGTCGATTACCGCTGGCAGGAGCTCGGCGCGGTTTCCTTCTACTCGCCGGGTGATGGCGAGGTGATCTTCAGCGGCGACAACGGCTTTTTCACTCGCCGGGTGCTGCGGCCCTGAGCGGCCCCAGAGCATCGGGAGGGCTCGCGGGTTCCGTCGCCCTCTCGCCGCCGCGGCCGCGCAGGGCGCCGGTGTGAGGGCTGCCAGGCGGGCCGACCGCGCGCCCCTGCCGGCCAGGCTCTTGCGACGGCTCGCCCGTCAGAACAACGAGCCCTCCGCCCCGCGGCAGGCCGTCCAGGCCCGCTCGGCAGTTCCCGGGAGCAAAGCCGCGCGACGCTGACCCTGACCGGTTCGATCCAACCCCAACACGCCGCCCGGAGATCTCCATGGCATCGCTTCTGTTCAAGAATTTCGAGCTGCTCGACCCGGATGTCGGCGAGCTGCAGGGCGGCTTCGAACTGCTGGTCGATGGCGACACCATCCGCGAGGTGTCGGAAACGCCGATCAGCTCCGCCAGCGCGCGGGTCATCGACTGCGGTGGCCGCGTACTCATGCCAGGGCTCATCGACGCACACGTGCACGTCGTGCTCTCCGACGTCGTCATCCCCCGGATGGAAAGCGTGCCGCTCACCCTGATGACAGCACGCGCGGCCGTGCTCATGCGCGGCATGCTCGAGCGGGGCTTCACAACCGTGCGCGACACCGGCGGGGCAGACTGGGGCCTCAAAGAAGCCACCGAGAAGGGCCTGTTGCCCGGCCCGCGCCTGTTCATCGCCGGCAGGGCCATCGGCCCAACCGGGGGGCACAGCGACGGGCGTCGCCGTACCGACTACGGCATGCGATGTCATTGCTGCAACGCGCTCAGCTTCGCCATGGGCGTGGCCGACGGCGTTTCGGAGATCCGCAAGGCCGTACGCGAGGAGATGCGCCAGGGCTGCGACCAGGTCAAGCTCATGATGTCCGGCGGAGTCGCCTCACCCTACGACCCGCTCGAAAGCCTGCAACTGGCCGACGACGAAATCGCGGCAGCCGTCGCGGAAGCCCACGCGTTCGGCCGCTATGTCTGCGCCCACGCCTACACGCCGGAGGCCATCACCCGCGCCGCCCACGCCGGCGTGCGCACGATCGAACACGGCAACCTCATCGACGACGACTCCGCCAAACTCATGGCAGAGAAGGGCATGTACCTCGTGGCCAACCTCGTCACCTACTACGAGATGAAGGAGCGCGCCGCCGACTTCGGTATGAGCGCCGACATGCTCGCCAAGAACGACATGGTCATCGACGGCGGCATCCGCTCGCTCGAGATCTGCCAGCGCCACGGCGTGAAGGTCGCCTACGGCACCGACCTGCTCGGCCAGCTGCAGACCGCGCAGTCCCGCGAATTCCTGATCCGCGCCGAGGTGCAGAAGCCCATCGAGGTCATCCGTGCCGCCACCACCATCGGGGCGGAGATCGTGCGCATGGAAGGAAAGCTGGGTTGCCTCAAGCCAGGGGCGTATGCCGATTTCCTGCTCGTGGACGGCGACCCGCTGCAGAACCTCAATCTTCTGCAAGAGCAGGGCAAGTATCTGGCCGCGATCGTGAAAGACGGGGAGTTCTACAAGAACCGCCTGTAGGCAAGCGACACCCACCTTCACCGCGGGGGTTTTGGAGGTACGAGAAACCGGAAATCCAGGCTGCGTCAGCCTCGCCAACGGCCTGCGTCATCCGCTTGCGTCGCCAGACAGCGAACTGACGGCGACGCAGCCGGTTCGACGTCACGCGATTGCCGGCCGAACTCACCGCAGCTTTCGAAACTCCCGCCCGAACACTTCCTCCATCTCGCGCCGGAACGCCACGGTGGCATCCTTGGCGTCCACCTTCACGTCGTCCCAGGTCAGGACCTGGTCCGCCTTGACTCGCCGCTTCAGCTTGATTCCATGCGCAAGTCCCAGGGGCAGGGCGCCCGCGCGCATGGAGTCCTTCGCCGGCATGAGCTTGCCGTAGACGCGGAAGCCGCCTTCGCCGTCCAGGGTTTCGCCGGCGTCGAGGTCGCGCTTGGCGGTGGCGGCAACGTCGGCCTGCCAGCCGATGGGGGCGCCGGTGGGCTCATTGGGAAGGCCGATGGACGCGACC
>JAUIAI010000705.1 GCA_030425615.1 Gammaproteobacteria bacterium | reverse complement strand
CCCAGGCAGGCGACCATCTCACCGCTGATGGAAGGCGCGAGGAACTGCTCGCGCAGTTCGTCGGAACCGAAGCGCGCCAGCGCCGGTGTGGCCATGTCGGTCTGAACCCCGATCGCCATGGGCACGCCACCGCAGTGGATCTGGCCGAGCGCCTCGCCCATAGCTACCGAGTACGAGTAGTCGAGCCCGGCGCCGCCGTACTCCTCGGGCTTGGTCAGGCCCAGAAGCCCGAGCCTGCCCAACCCGCGGAACACCTCGTGAGCCGGAAAGATGCCGGCTCGTTCCCATTCGTCGACGTGCGGGTTGATCTCCTTGTCGATGAAGCGCACCAGAGTGTCCTGGATCTGACGGTGGTCTTCGGTGAACATCGGAAGTCTCCTGGGGGCCGCGGGGCGAAGGGTTCAGGGCCTGGCCACGCCGAACTGCATCGGCCGCACGGAACGGGCCTCGGCTTCGCGGCAGGTGGATAGGACGAAGGCCAGCACGCGGCGCGTATCGCGGGGGTCGATGATGCCGTCGTCGAGCATCATGGCACTGGTGTGGACCGCCGCGGCCTGCGACTCGAAGTTCTGCACGATGCGCGCCGAAAGCGCATCGAGTCTGGCCGTGTCCGGTGTCTCACCCTTTCGAGCTGCCCCGGCCTCGGCGACGATGCGCATGGTCAGGGCGGCCTGCTCGCCCCCCATCACCGCCGTGCGCGCATTGGGCCACGAGAACACGAAGCGTGCGCCGAATGCCCGCCCGCACATGCCGTAGTTACCTGCGCCGTACGAGGCACCGCAGTGAATCGTTATCGAAGGGACGGAGGCGTTCGACACGGCCTGGATCATCTTCGAACCGTGCTTGATCATCCCCCCCTGTTCGGGCGCCGTGCCGACCAGATAGCCGGTGGTGTTCTGCAGGTAGAGGAGCGGCGTGCCGGTCTGACAGCAACTCTGGATGAAATGCGTGGCCTTGGTCGCGCCGGCCGGGTCGATGGGGCCGTTGTTGGTGATGATGCCGACCGGCATGCCCATGACGGCGGCGAGCCCGCAGACCGTCTGCGGACCATATTCCGAGCCGGATTCGAGGAACTCGGAACGGTCGACCAGCCGGGCGATGATCTCGCGCATGTCGACGGGTTCACGCAGGTCCACGGGCATGACGCCGGCGAGCTGGTCTGTCGGGAAGAGAGGGGCGAGGTCGTCGGCGGCCGCGGCCAGCGTCGACGCCGTGGCACCCGGCTCAGCCTCGGGCGCCACGCGCGGCGACCATTGCAGCTTGCCCACCAACTCGCGCGCGATCGCCAGCGCATGGGCATCGTCCTCGGCGAGATACTCGCCGAGACCCGAGACGCGGCAATGCATGAGCGCCCCGCCCAGGTCCTCGTCCGTGGCGATCTCGCCGGTGGCCGCCTTGAGCAGCGGAGGTCCCGCCAGGAACGCCTTGGCCCGGTCGCGGACCATGATCACGTGGTCCGACAGCCCTGGCATGTAGGCCCCTCCCGCCGTCGAAGACCCGTGCACGACCGCGATGACCGGCAGTCCGGCCGCACTCAGCCGGGCCAGGTTGTAGAAGATGCGCCCGCCCTCGATGAAGCCCTCCACCCGATAGGCCAGCAGATTCGCGCCCGCGGATTCGATCAGCTGGATGTACGGCAGACGGTTCTCGAGCGCGATGTCCTGGCCGCGCAGGATCTTCTCCCGGCCCATCGGCTGGATGGCACCGGCGTCGATTCCGGAGTCGCTGACGTTGACCACGCAGCGCACGCCGCTGACGAAGCCGATGCCGGTGATCACCCCGGCGCCGGCAGCCATGCCTTCGCGGGAGTCATCGGGCGGCTGATAGCCGGCGAGGGGCGAGAGTTCGAGCCACGGCGCTCCCGGATCCAGCAGCCGGGCAAGTCGCTCGCGCGGCAGCAACTGGCCGCGCCTGGCGAAGCGCGGGCCAGCGCGGGCCGAGCGTTCGGCGGCGGCATCGACGGCGGCCTGCGCCTGCCCGAGCAGCGCGAGCATGGCGTCGCGCCGCTGCCGGAAGGCTTCGTCGGCCGGGTTCACGCGGGAGCGTAGGGTGGGCATGGGCGGGCCGCAGCATTGGCGTGGACGGTTCGAAAGACGTGAAGTATGCATGGCCGGAGTCGCCCGGGTGCCGCGGCCGTGTCGGGGGCGCTTGCCACACCGTTGCAAATCGCTTATCAAGACGAAATGGAAGAAAGAGTCGCCGCGCCCGCCCAGTCGGAGCCCGGGGCCACCCCGGGGGCACCCGGCGGTCTGAAGCCGCCGGGGGCGGCGCTCGCCCTCGAGCCGGCCCTTTTCGTCGAGCTGGACAACACGCTGATCCGTTCGGAACTGCTTTGGGAGAGTTTCGCGGCCGCGTTACGCCGCGCGCCCCTGCAGGCGGTCCGAGCATTGTTCGCGCTCTTCTGGGGCAGGGCGGCCCTGAAACGTTCGCTCGGCCGTATCGGCCCCGTCGACCCGCAGGCGCTGCCTTACCGGCGCTGGTTCCTGGACTGGCTTCGCGAGCAGTATGCCCGTGGGCGGCATCTGGTCCTGGCGACGGCCGCGGACCGTCCGCAGGCCGAGGCCGTGGCCGAGCACCTGGGTATCTTCGACGAGGTGCTCGCCTCGGATGGCGCGTACAACAACCGGGGCCAGAGCAAACTCGACGGCATACGCGGCCTCT
>JAUIAI010000704.1 GCA_030425615.1 Gammaproteobacteria bacterium | reverse complement strand
GGCCGCCTGGGTCTATGTCGGTCCCGTCGGTGACGGCGGCTGGACCTTCGCTCACGACAATGGCCGCAAGGCCGCCGTCGAGGCCCTCGGTGGCCGGATCGAGACCACCTATGTCGAGAGCGTTCCCGAATCGGCGGACGCCGAACGAGTGATCCGCGATCTGGCCATGCAGGGCAACAAAGTCATCTTCGGCACCACTTTCGGCTACATGCAGCCGATGCTCAAGCTCTCGCGCGAGTTCCCGGACGTGCGCTTCGAACACGCCACCGGCTACAAGCGCAGCACGAACATGCGCACCTATGATTCGCGCACTTACCAGGGCGCTTACATGGCGGGCGTCATCGCGGGCAGCATGACCACGACGGGAACCCTCGGAGTGGTGGGCTCGATCCCGATCCCCGAGGTTCTGCGCAACATCAACGCGTTCACGCTGGGCGCGCGCAGCAGCAACCCGGACGTGCGCACGAGGGTCGTCTGGGTAAACAAGTGGTTCGATCCGCCGCGTGAGTCGGAAGCGGCCCAGGCGCTGCTCGATCAGGGCGCCGATGTCCTGTTCCAGAACACCGACTCATCGGCCGTACTGCAAACGGCGCAGAAGGCGGGCAAGCACGCGTTCGGTTGGGACAGCGACATGTCGCATTACGGTCCCGAGGCTCACCTGGCCTCGGCGGTGATCAACTGGGGCCCCTACTACACCAAGGCGCTGACCGACGTACTCGAAGGGGCCTGGGAAACCGGGGCCAGCTGGTGGGGCGTGCCCGAGGGCGCGATCGACATCGTCTCCATTTCGGACAAGGTTCCGGCCGATACGCGCGGGCGTGTCGAGACGGTCAGGAAGGGACTGGCCGATGGCAGCTACAAGATTTGGCGTGGACCGATCTCCGACAACACCGGCAAGGTCAGGATCGCCGATGGCGAAGTGGCCGACGACGCCTTTCTCGGCGGCATGAACTTCTATGTCGCCGGTGTGGAAGGCAAGCCGCCTTCGGGCAACTGAGCCGGAACCCCGTCATCGGCCGCACGGCAGCCGGGCCCGGCTGCTGTGCGCCGACGCCGGATCGGGCGGGGCGCCCGCTTGCGGTCCCTGCGAATGCCGACTCCAGGGATCAACGGTTGTGCTGACGGATCAGCGTGCGCGCGCTGTCGAGTAACGGTTGGCCGTCGTGACCGAGCGCCCGAACGTGGGCGAGCCATTGCTCGCGCACCTTGTTGGCCGCAACGCGCAGGCGTTCGTGTTCGTCCAGCGTGGCATGACGGACCACCGAATCGGCGGTGACGCGCGCACGGATCTGGTCATCGATCACCCTCATGCGTGCGGCCAGCCAGGCCGAAGTCTCCACGCCCGCGGAGATGTCGAACAACCGCCGCAGGTCGCCCGGCAGCCTCTCGAAGGCGGCCGCGCTCATGGCCACCAGATAAGTGCGCATGCCCATCACGGCATGCTCCGGCATGCTCTCGATGTGCAGCCGGGGCGCCTGCCCTGCCTCCCACCCGGGGGTGCCGCCCCTCACGGCCTCCAGCGTCGCATAGGGCAGCGCGAATCCCCGCACCGGATCGGCCGACCCGGCTTCGGGGGCATCGGGACATTCCAGCGCATCGAGCAAAGCGCGCACCCACCGCGAATCCACGATCAAAGGCCGTGCGCATAGCGGATCAGCCTGCGGCCGCGGTGCGGCATTGACGTGCAGCACCTCGGGTCCGTTCACGTGCAGCGCGATGAGCCGGAGGTCTCCGAAAGCCTCGGGCATGTGGACCTGCACGTACTCCCAGAGGGCTCGCGACGCGCCGACCGGCTCGCGAACCATGTAGGGCAGTTCGAAAACCTCCAGGCGCGGAAAGACATCAGGCAGGTCGCTCGGTCGCACCCAGATCACGTCCACGCTGCCGGCGCGCAAGTCCTTCAGCAAGGGGTGCCCGTCGTCGTCGCCCGCCTGTGGGTAGGGTTCGCCGGGGGGACGCAGCGGCGTTTCCTCACGCGCCGGGGCCAGCCGCAGGCGGCCGTTCGACTGCTGCTCGAGATGACGGCGCCAGTCGTCGAAGGCGGGCTGCCAGACAGCGGAATCCGGCGCTTCGAACAGCCGGAACCGAAGCGTCAGTTCCGCTGGACCCGACTGCGGAGCAGGCGGCGACTCTTTGAATGCGGGTGGCTCGCGAGCAGAGGTCGGTTCCCTGGCAGTAGGCGGCTCGTGAGCAGAGGCTGGCTCCCGGGCAGCGGGTGTCGCCGGGACGGCCGGTGCCCCCCCGGGAGGCGGTGTCTCGACCGAATGCGGTGTCTCGACCGAAGGGGGTTTGTCGACCGAAGGCGGTGTCGCCGACTCTGCGCGAATCTGCAACGGCGCCAGCAAGATCGCCGCGACGCACACGCATGCCGACAGCCAACTGGCTGGCGGGCGGAATCGGCAGGCAGGCATGACGCAGAGCGGCCGCGGAATCAGCGGCCGGTCGAATCCCCCTGCGGGTGGCTGGGGAGACACGATTCTTGTCGGCTCATGGAATCACCCGGTGCAGGCTGCGGCGGCGCGGTCAGGACTGGGTGGCCGGCATGGTCACGACGATGCCGGCGAGCGCGTCGCTCATTTCGATCTGGCACGACAACCGGCTGTTCGGCCGGCGCTCCGAAGAGGTCTGCTCGAGCATCGTGAGCTCGTCCTCGCTGGGCGG
>JAUIAI010000703.1 GCA_030425615.1 Gammaproteobacteria bacterium | reverse complement strand
GGTACTTGCGGTGGACGTTCCGAGCGGGCTCGACCCCGATCGGGGCAGTCTCATCGGTGGTCCGCTGGCCAGCGCCGTCCGCGCAACGCACACGGTCACGATGATCGCAGACAAACCCGGCCTGCACACCGGCCAGGGCCCCGCGCTGGCCGGCGAGGTCATCCTCGCTTCCCTCGGAATCGCATGCCCCGGCATCGCCGGTGCGCGAATCGACCGGGGCTGGGCGCAGAGTCGCCTCGCCGCGCGTTCGCCGGCGGCGCACAAGGGTAGCTTCGGAACGGCCGTGGTCGTGGGCGGGGCGAGCAACATGCCGGGCGCCGCACTGCTCGCGGCGCACGGCGCGCGGGCCGTCGGGGCGGGCAAGGTCGCGACACTCGGCCCGGACGGACCCGTGTTCAGCCCCGTGTCGCCCCAGATCATGGCCTGGCACGCGGAGCGCCCGAGCCAGTTCTCGACCCTGATGGACAAGGCGTCGGCGCTTGCCGTGGGTTGCGGCCTCGGTGGAGGTGCGGCCGCACGAAGCCTGCTAGGACGTGCACTGGAACTCGAGCGACCGCTCTGCCTGGACGCAGACGCCCTGAATCTGATGTCTGCGAAAGACGTGGCACCCCGCTGGAGGGCGCGGCTGGAGGAACGCCGCGGGGGGCCCGAGACCGTCATGACGCCTCACCCGCTCGAGGCCTCGCGACTGCTGGAGATCGAGACGAGGGAAGTCGAACACGACCGCCCGGCCGCGGCACTGGCAATCGCCCGCCGGTACGAGGCGACCGTGTTGCTCAAGGGTGCCGGCTCGATCCTGGCCGCGCCGGACGGCCGCTGGGGCGTGGTCACCGCCGGCAGCGCAGCGCTGGCCACCGGTGGAACGGGCGACATCCTCGCCGGTATGGTCGCCGGCCTGCTTGCGCAGGGCTGCAACGGCTGGGAGGCGGCCGGCGTGGCGGCGGTCGTGCATGGTCAGGCCGCCCAGTCCTGGCATGCGGCACATCCGCGTGGCGTCGGCCTGGCACTGGACGCCCTGATCGAACGAGTCGTCGATACGATCAACAGCCTGTGACACGCGAGGCGTGACGGACGTTCCCCGACGTCGGGATTCCGTGAGCCCGCAGTCCTGAACAACAACAGACCGGAGTGATCATGATGTCAGACGCGAACTATGCGCGCGCGCTGGAGGCGTTTCGCGAGCAGGCCCGTACGAGCCGCAGGTTGAGTATCCTCGAGCGGTTCTCGGCCGAGCCGGAGCGGATGTCCCGCCTCTCGATGCAGGCCGCGGGGCTGTACGTGGATCTGAGCCGGCATCGTGTCGCGCTGAACGCGATGGATACATGGGAGCGTCTCGTCGAAACGAGCGGGTTCGCCGGCAAGCGGGACGCGATGTTCGCGGGCGAGGCGATCAACGAGACCGAGAACCGCGCGGTCTATCACGTGGCGCTCCGGGCACCTGACGGCGCGCACCTCACCCTGGGAGCGGGTGGCGAGAACGTGAGTGTGGAGATCGAGCACACCCGGAATCGAATGCGCGACTACAGCCGTGCCGTGCGCACGGGTGAGCGCCGAGGAGCACGCGGGCGTCCTATCCGTCACGTGATCAATGTCGGGATCGGGGGGTCCCAGCTCGGTCCGCTACTGGCCTGCGACGCCCTGAGCCCTCCTTCGGAGTCCGGGATCGAAGTCCATTTCCTGGCCAACATCGACCCGGAAGCCTGGGATCGCATCCGCGCCCGTATCGATCCGCACGAGAGCGTCGCAGTCATCGCGTCGAAGTCATGGCGCACGGTCGAGACGGCACGTAACGCGCGTGCGGTCCGCGAATGGTTCCTGGCGGCCGGGCTGGACGAAACCGAGCTGGGCGACCACCTGGTCGGCGTCACGGCCAATCCCGACGGTGCACGCGATTTCGGTCTGACCGACACCACCATCTTTCCTTTCCGAGACTGGGTCGGAGGGCGCTATTCCCTGTGGTCCGCGATCGGCCTGCCAGTCATGCTGGCCATCGGTCCGCGCGGGTTCGACGACATGCTTGCAGGCGCACACGTCATGGACCGCCATTTCCGCGAAGCGCCCTGGCATCGCAACGCGCCGCTGCTCATGGCCTTGCTCAGTCTCTGGAACGCCGACGCGGTAGGCTCCCAGACCGAGGCCGTGATCCCGTATTCGCAAGCGCTCGCCCGCCTGCCGGCTTATCTGCAGCAGCTTCAGATGGAGAGCAACGGAAAGCGGGTTAGACGCGATGGCAGCCTGCTCGAAGCGCCGGCGAGCCCGGTCGTCTGGGGCGAACCGGGCACGGACGCCCAGCACTCCTTCTTCCAGTCCCTGCACCAGGGGCCGCAGGCGCAACCGGTCGACTTCGTGCTCGTCCGACCGGAATCGTACGATCCACAGGAGCGGGCGCTGGGCCTGCTCGCGAACGGCATTGCCCAGGCCGAGGCCCTGTTGCACGGTCAGCCAAATGTGCAGGACCCGCACAAGCAGTACCCCGGGAACCGACCGTCCACGACCATCCTCCTGCCGAAGCTGGACCCCCGTCATTTCGGAGCACTGATCGCGCTGTACGAGCACAAGACGGCCGCCGCGGGCTGGCTGCTCGACATCAACTCCTTCGATCAGTGGGGGGTGGAACTGGGCAAGAAGATCGCCACCAAACACGAAGCGATCCTGAGCGGTGCGGCCAATC
>JAUIAI010000702.1 GCA_030425615.1 Gammaproteobacteria bacterium | reverse complement strand
AGACGATGATGACACAGCTTTCCGACACCCAGCTCGTTGTTCTTTCCGCGGCCTGCGCCCGCGAGGACCGCCTCGTTCTGCCGCTGCCCGACCATCTACGCGGTGGAGCCGCGTCGAAGGTGCTCGATGCCCTGGCGCGCTCGGGTCTCATCGAGGAAGTCGAGGCGACGAAAGCCGACCCGATCTGGCGCGAGACCGGCGACGGCCATGCGGTCACGCTGGTGGCAACCGACGCGGCGCTCGCGGCCCTCTGCATCGCGCCCGACGACGCGAGCACCGTGGCCGCGGGCGCGACGGATGCGCCGGCCACCGAGATCATCGGCGCGACGCCGGCCGACCAAGGCATCAACGCCGCCAAGCAGGATGACGCCAACCGCGCCGCGCAGGTCGATGAGGTCCTAGGCGCGGATGACGCCGCCGTGGCTTACCTGACCGAGCGGTCCGCCGAGGAGCGCGCCGCCGGCAACGAGGCCTACGCCGATCAGCTCGATGCCAGCGCCGCCACGGTCGCGTCCTTCCCCGCCGCGATCGCCGACGAGCCCGCGCCCAAGCCGCGCACGCCGCGGGCGGGCACCAAGCAGGCGAAACTGATCGAGATGCTCCGCGCCGAGGGCGGCGCGACCATCGACGAGATCGTCGCTGCCTTGGAATGGAGGCCGCACACGGTGAGGGGTGCGCTTGCCGGCGCGCTCAAGAAGAAGCTCGGGCTCGACGTCAGGTCCGAGAAGATCGAGGGTCGCGGGCGCGTGTACCAAATCGGCTGACCGCGCTCACGCGACCATCTCGACCGGCCCGCCCCCGTGGCGGGCCGCCATCGTCTCGGCGAAGGTCCTCCCGTCGCCGTCGAGCACAGCCGCCTTGCCGGTGAACGCCTGCCAGCGCTTCACCGCGACGTCCACGTAAGCCGGGTTCAGCTCGATGGCGTAGCAGCGCCGGCCGGTCATCTCGGCGGCGATGATGGTCGTGCCGGAGCCCGAGAAGGGCTCGTAGACACCATCGCCAACGTCCGAGTTGTTCTCGATCGGACGCTTCATGCACTCGACGGGCTTTTGCGTGCTGTGGCCCGTCTCCGACTTGCGCGGCTTGTCGATCTGCCAGACCGTGACCTGCTTGCGGTCCCCCGCCCAGCGCCCGGTCCTGCCTTCACGCACAGCATACCAGCACGGCTCGTGCTGCCAGTGATAATCGCCGCGGCTCAGGACCAGCTGGCCCTTGTCCCAGACGATCTGCGAGCGCAGCTTGAAGCCCGTTGTCGTTAGGCTGTCGCCGACCACGCCCGCGAACAAGCCCGCATGCCAGACATAGGCGACGTCGCCGGGAAACAGCGCCCACGCCTCGCGCCAGTCGGCGCGATCGTCGTTGAGCACCGTGCCCTTGGCATAGTCGCCCCCCGCGACACCGGCGTCCTCGCGCCAGCTCGGATCGTAGGCGACGCCGTAGGGCGGGTCCGTCACCATCAGGTGCGGCTTATCGCCGGCGAGGACGGCCGCGACCGTCACGGGATCTGTCGCGCTGCCGCAGGCGATCCGGTGGCGAGACTTAAGCGTCAGCTTGGCCATCGGTCATCTCGCTGAACGTCCGGCCCGTGGCCTCATGAACAGGCGCGTCGCCGGTGAACAGCAGCCACCGTCGGCAGGTCACGTCGACGTATGCGGGATCGATGTCCATGCCGAAGCAGCGACGTCCCACATTCTCCGCAGCGATCACCTGCGTTCCGGAGCCGCAGAACGGCTCGAACGCGAGCTCGCCAGGATCGGTGAATGCGGCGAACACCTCTTCCACCAGCGCCACGGGGAACACGGCGGGGTGAGATCCCGCCTTCCCGATGCCGCCCTTGTGGCGCATCACCCGGAACACGCTGTCCGGAATTCGGTGGCTCTGGATCGCGTTGCCCGCGCCCGTCTTGGCATGGACATTCCCGTCCGCAGAGCGAAGCCCGCCACCGCTCAGCGTCGCGCCAGCATGCTTGCTCTCGATCGTCTTGTGGAGCTTCCGCGCCGCGCGGTTGAAATGGAACACGAACTCGTGCGACGGCGCGGGGCGGCCGTTCCAGTCGCCGGGAAGGCCGGGCCCCTGATCCCATACATACCAGCCGAACCGCCGCCAGCCCTGCACGCGCATCCACTCGATCCAGCGCTCCCAATACGGCATCCACTCCCCGTCGCGATGAACGAGCCCGAGGTTGACCAGGATCTGCGCGTCGCTGCCGACCGGGGCCGACGCGAACACGCCCTGCATGAGCGCATCCCAATCGCTGATCTTCTCCTTCGCCGCGCCATAGTCGCGCTGCTGCGCGTAGGGCGGCGACGTGAAGAGCAGGACCGCTGCGTCGCCGTCCATCAGGCGCTCGACGTCCTGCGCGCTCGTGCTGTCGCCACACATCACCCGGTGGCGGGACTTCAGGACCAGCCGGGCCATGTCACGCGGCCTCGCAGTCGCACTCGCCGCCCATCTTGCGGCCGTCCTCGTAGCTGAACCGCTTGCCGCACTCCTCGCACTCGAAGTACGCACCGAGGAGCCAGACGTCTCCGGGCCGGCTCACCGCCGGTGCGCTCTCGTCGACATCGGGCACGTCGTCCGGGTCGCCGTTCGCCGGCTCCGGCTCGGCCAGCATGCCGGCGAGGAAGGCGGCGTCGAAGCCCAGGAGGTCGGTGTCGAAACCCAGATCGTCGAGC
>JAUIAI010000701.1 GCA_030425615.1 Gammaproteobacteria bacterium | reverse complement strand
CGCTGCAGCGCCGATGCCGGTTGCCGCGCCGGCCTCAGCCCCAGCGGCCCCCGCGCCCAGCGCGCCGGCAGAAGCGGCACCGGCGCCTGCCGCGGATGCCCATCCCGGCGCGGTCAAATCGCCCATGGTCGGCACTGCCTATCTCGCGCCGGAGCCGGGCGCCGATGCCTTCGTCAAGGTCGGCGATACTGTCGCCAAGGGCGATACGCTGCTGATTATCGAGGCGATGAAAGTGATGAACCCGATCACGGCGGACAAGGCCGGCACAGTCAGCGCGCTGCTCGTCGAGGATGCCGAGCCGGTGGAATTCAACCAGCCGCTCGCCGTCATCGAGTAAGGCGGGGCGGCAATGATCAAGAAAGTCCTGATTGCCAATCGCGGCGAGATCGCGCTGCGCATCCATCGCGCCTGCCACGAAATGGACATCAAGACCGTCGCCGTGCATTCGACAGCGGACGCAGATGCCAAACATGTGAAGCTGGCCGACGAAGCCGTATGCATCGGGCCTCCGCCAGCAACTGACAGCTATCTCAACATCCCGCGGATCATCGCGGCCGCGGAGGTCACGGGGGCCGAGGCGATCCACCCGGGGTACGGCTTCCTGGCGGAGAACGCGGCTCTGGCGCGTCTCTGCGCCGACCGGGGCCTCGTCTTCGTCGGACCGTCGCCGCAGGCCCTGGAACTGTTCGGTGACAAGGCGGCCGCTCGTGATCTCGCCGCGCGCAATGCAGTGCCCACGCTTGCCGGCACCCCCGCGATCGCATCCGTCGCCGAGGCCGAGCGATTCATGCGGGAACAATGCGACGGCGCGGCGGTGATCCTGAAGGCGGTCGCCGGCGGCGGCGGCCGAGGGATGCGGGTCGTGCGCGAACCGGGCGACCTGGCTGCCGCGTTCGAGGCCTGCGCGGGCGAGGCGCGCTCCGCGTTCGGCGATGGTCGCGTGTTCGTGGAGCGCTTCCTCCCCGTCGCCCGGCACATCGAGGTCCAGATCGCGGGCGATGGCCGGGCCGTCGTCGTGCTGGGCGATCGCGACTGCTCCGTGCAGCGCCGGCGTCAGAAGATCGTCGAAGTCGGGCCGGCACCGTGGCTGTCCGCGGCGTGCCGACGACGGCTCGAGGAGGCGGCACTGGTGCTCGGGCGGGCTGCGCAATACCGGAACCTCGGGACGCTCGAGTTCCTGGTCGACGCCGATGAGAACGTCTTCTTCATGGAGGCGAACCCGCGTCTCCAGGTGGAGCATCCGGTGACCGAGGCCGTCACCGGTCTCGATCTCGTCGCGCTGCAGCTCGAACTCGCCGCCGGCGTCGAGCTTGCCGCGCTCGGCCTCGAGGCCCGGCCCGCCGAACGCGGCATGGCCATGCAGTTGCGAATCAACGCCGAGACCCTGTCGGCCGACGGCTCCGTGCGGCCAGCCGGAGGGCAGCTCGCACTCTTCGAACCGCCGGGAGGTCCGGGAATCCGCGTCGACGCCTGCGGCCGCGCCGGCTACCGGCCGCACCCGGCATTCGACACGCTGCTCGCGAAACTGATCGTGCACGCGGAGCGCCCTGAACCCGCGGCCCTGGTGGCGCGCGCCTCTCGGGCGCTCGCCGAGTTCAGGCTCCGCGGCCTCGGTACGAATCTGGAGTTTCTCAGGGCGTTGCTGGCCCATGGGCCGTGGGTGGACGTTCCAGTCTGCACCGACCACGTCGAGCGCCGACTCGCCGCGCTGCTCGAGCGCGGTACGGTGTCCGGCAACGACCCGCAGGGGCAAGGGGCCGGCGCGGGTGCCCGCATCGATCGCGAGGATCCGCTCGCGGTGCTCGAGTACGGTCACCAGGCGGGCACGACACCCGCCCGGGCGGCCGACCCGAACGGGGACGATGCCACGGTGGTCCGGGCGCCGCTGCAGGGGACGGTGGTCTCGTTCGCGGTCGAACCGGGTGCCGCCGTCGCGGCGGGCACCCCCGTGGCGGTCATCGAATCGATGAAGATGGAGCACGAGGTGCCCGCCGGTCAGGGGGGCCGCGTGCGGCGTCTGCACGCCGCGGTGGGGGACACCCTCTGGGAGGGGCAGGCGTTGCTTTCGATCGACCCCGACGAGGTGCAGGGGACCGTCCGGTCGGACGAGCAGGGAATCGATCCGGATCTGATCCGACCCGATCTCGCCGAGGTTCTCGAGCGGCGGGCCGGAACGCGGGACGAGCGCCGGCCTGGGGCCGTGGCGCGCCGACGCAGGACGGGCCAGCGGACGGCGCGCGAGAACGTGGCCGATCTGGTCGACGAGGGCAGCTTCGTGGAGTACGGGCCGCTCGTGGTCGCAGCCCAGCGCCGGCGGCGCACGATCGAGGATCTGATCGAACGGACACCGGCAGACGGGTTGATCACCGGCGTGGGACGGGTCAACGGCGATCTCTTCGACGACCCCGAGGCCCGCGTGGCCGTCATGGCCTACGACTACACGGTGCTCGCCGGCACCCAGGGGGTGCACAAGTGGTGTACGGGGGGTGCACAGGGGGTGCCGGGCCAATCCGGCATTTCCTGCATAAGCTGTGGAAATGGGTGAAGAGTTTCTTAACTCAGTACCACGCATCCGGGATCTCCTCCTTGCGGCGGGCAACATAGGCGGCCAGTTCTTCCTTCACCGCCTCATCCATTGGCGGCGCCTGATACTCGTTCAGCATCTGATTCCAGCGCT
>JAUIAI010000700.1 GCA_030425615.1 Gammaproteobacteria bacterium | reverse complement strand
AGCACGATCACGACGACGGCCGCGAGCAGCGCGCGTCGCAGACTGAACCCCCCGCCGAGCCAGGCGAGCGAACCGGCCAGCATCAGCCAGCCGCCGAGCACGAAGCCCGTGAGTTTCCAGGGAAGCGCGTCGCGCAGTGGACGGTAGCCCCCGTCGTGTGCACCGGTGAGCGCCACGAGCACGGGACCGGTCCACATCATGACGGCCAGAGACGCGGCGAGGAGCACGGCCAACGCCAGAACGAAACGGAGATGCCCCGCATTCAACGGGGCACCGGGGCCGGGCCGAAAGGCCAGCAGCGCTCCGAACACGGCCATCGCGGCGGACAGGACGGTGGGCATCATCGCGTCGCCGATCGTGGTCTGGCGGCGGTGCGTCTCCACCACGCCGCTTTCGACGTCGAACGGTATCCAGACGAACAGGACCAGCAGCGCGAACGCCAGCACCAGCAGACCGAGCACCCGGTCCGCGGCCATGACGCTCTGCACGCCGTCGCCGTGCCCCCCTATTTCGCTGCCTCGGCCATCAGACCCTCAGCCTGCCGGCCCTCGGCCGCGATGCGGGCGCGTAGCGCTTCACCCACCAGCACCCGCGGTCCACCGAAGCCCTTGACCACGAAGTCGTGCGCCTTGCTCTGGGGATCCTGAACCACCTCGGAGATCGCCGCGGACAACGCTGCAGCCGCGTCGTCGGGCAAGCCGGCCGGAGCGACGAAGAGGAACAATGCCCCGAACGAGTAGTCGACACCGAGTTCCTTCATGGTGGGCGCATCCGGCGAGAGCTCCAGGCGATCGTCCTCGCCCGATACGATGTTGAGCATGTCGCCGGCCCGCACCGCACGGCCCTGGATGCCTGCGCCCCAGCCGATGTCGACATCGCCGGCGACCACCGCGTTGAAGACGGCCTTGCCTCCCTTGAGCGAAACGATGTTGAACTCGATGCCGTGGGCCTTTCCCAGCAGATAGGCGGCATCGGCAAGCTTGGCGCTCATCGCGCCGAACCGGATGGGCGTGCCGCTCCGCGCGGCGGCGACGACGTCGTCGAACGACTTGTAGGGACCGTCCGCCTTCGCAACGACGCCCATCTGCGAACCGGCGGTCGAGGCCAGATAGGTGAAGTCATCGGCCGCGTAGCCCGCGTTTCGAGCGGCCTTCATGTTGTAGCCGAATGTCTCGGTCACCGCGATCCCGATGACGCTGCCATCGGCGGGCTGATCCTTGAGCTTGCGGGCGAGATTCGCTCCCCCCTTGCCGGTGACCTGCTCGGGAATGATCTTCCAACCGTGGCGCTTCTCGAGTTCTTCCGCGATAAGCCGCGCCTGGGTGTCAGCTCCGCCGCCGGCGGCGAATGCGATCATCATCGTGATCGGACCGGGCGGCTGCCAGTCGGCCGCGCGTGCGACGGGGGCCGCCAGCATCAGGCCGAGCACGGCCAGGGTCAGGGTGAGTCGCTTCATCGGGGTCTCCTCCGGCGCCGCGCGCCAGCCGCATTTTCATTGATCGTCTTGGCGGCTGCCGGTTGCCGGGCCCCGGATCGGGAGCCTCTCGATACACCGTCCGGGCCCATGGCGCCGCCCTTCGATTGTCAGCCGGGGCGGGAGGTCGCACAAATACTTTAGTGCGATCGCTCCCATAAGTTTTTTATTATGGGAAGACCGGGCGCGCCGAGCCGCGGACGTGGACGAGATCCCCATCGAGATCGCCTGCAGTCACCAGTGCCCGCAGCGAATCGGTCAGGAGCTCGGCCACGAGGGCCACAGCCCTCGTCATCGGTCTGCCCGACAGACTGGCGATGGACAACACGCGGCCCCCGTCGGCGAGGTCGAGCGCGCGGGACGCCAGTCCTGCGCTGGGCAGGCGTCCGAAGGCCGACCGCGGCAGCACCGCGGCGGCCAGCCCCTCTTCGAGAAGCGCGCGTACCACAGTGTTGTCGTGAATCGTGTAGCGGATGTCGAGGCGGATGCCGGCGCGCGCCGCGAGCGACTCCAGATGCCGGCGCAGATCGTGGTCGCGCGCCGGCGCCACCAGCGGCAGCGCGGCCAGGGCCGGCACCGGTACGGGCTCGGCCAGCGGCTCGATCCAGTCGGGCGGGCCGATCAGGCTCAGAGTTTCGCGATAGACGGGAAAGCCCGTCAGACCCTCTGCATCGGCCACGCCTGGCAGCAATCCAAGGTCGAGTTCGCCGAGCTCGAGCATTCGCCGGGCCCGCACGGACAAGGGCGAGTGCAGATTGAGATCGATGGCAGGCGCGCGCGCGCGCACCCGACGAAGGAGTTCTGGAACGACCAGCGCCGACAGGGAGGCCGCTACACAGACGTGCACCACACCGGCGGGCGCGGTGCCGTCGGCACCGCGTACGTCTGCCGCGATTCGCTCGTACTGACGCTCCAGGGCCCGGGCGTGCCTGATCAGGCGTTCGCCCGCGGCGGTAACCCGCACGCCCCGGGCATGGCGCTCGACGAGGGCCACGCCAATGTCCTCCTCGAGCGCCCGCAGGTGATGGCTGAGCGCCGGCTGGGCGACCCCGAGACGGCGGGCGGCCGCGGTCAGGCTGCCCGCCTCGACGATGGCCAGGAAGTATCCGAGACGTCGCGGCGTCATGGAGCCGGCGCGTTCAGACCGACACGACCCAGAGCGAGGCGGCACTGAACGACGCGATGACCACGAGCAGGAGGATCCG
>JAUIAI010000699.1 GCA_030425615.1 Gammaproteobacteria bacterium | reverse complement strand
CGTCGGGCAAGACCACGCTGACCTTGCAGGTCATCGCGGAAATGCAAAAGATCGGGGGCACTGCAGCCTTCATCGACGCCGAGCACGCGCTCGACGTCCAGTACGCCGCCAAGCTCGGGGTCGACCTCGAAGACCTGCTCGTTTCACAGCCTGACACCGGCGAGCAGGCACTGGAAATCGCCGATGCCCTCGTGCGTTCCGGTTCGGTCGATCTCATCGTCATCGACTCGGTCGCGGCGCTCACGCCCCGGGCCGAGATCGAGGGTGACATGGGCGATTCGCTTCCGGGTCTGCAGGCCCGGCTGATGTCGCAGGCCCTTCGCAAGCTCACGGGCACCATCAAGCGTACCAACTGTCTGGTGATCTTCATCAACCAGATCCGCATGAAGATCGGTGTCATGTTCGGCAGCCCCGAGACCACCACGGGCGGCAACGCGCTCAAGTTCTACTCATCGGTACGCCTGGACATCCGCCGCACGGGCGCCATCAAGAAGAGCGACGAGGTCATCGGTAGCGAGACCCGGGTGAAGGTCGTCAAGAACAAGGTGGCGCCTCCCTTCAAGACTGCCGAATTCGACATCCTCTACGGGGAGGGGACTTCGCGCGAAGGCGAGATCCTGGATCTCGGTGCGAATGCCGGTGTCGTCGACAAGGCTGGCGCCTGGTACAGCTATCAGGGCGAACGCATCGGTCAGGGCAAGGACAATGCTCGTGAGTTCTTGCGTGGTAATCCCGAACTCGCACTCGAAATCGAGAACAAGGTCCGTGAACACTTTGGTGTTCGCCCGCGTGGCGGCCGCACCGAAGACACTGAAGAAGCGGCCTGATCCAGCGCAGAATAGGGCGCGGCATGGGGTATGCCGTCAGCGTGTCGGCGGGACTAGGTCGTTCGGGTATGTCCTGCGACACGGATGCTCGGAATAGTCTGGATTCCGAGGCAGGTTTCCTGGAGAGCGCCGGCTGCGTCCCATCCATCGCCGGCCGCGCGCTCGGCGAGTTGCCGCCTCAGACGCAGGATGCGCTCAAACGCCTGCGCCAACGTGCGATACGGCTCCTGGCGCGCCGGGATCACAGCCAGAAGGAACTTGGCCGCAAGCTGGCGTCCGAGCCCGTCCCCCGTCGGCGCCGAAGGGGGGAGGGCGACGTCGCGCCGGCGGGCGACCACACCGACGAGTCCCCCGGGCTTCCGCCGCTCACGGACCGAATCGCCTGGGTGCTGGCAGACCTGGCCGCCCGCGGTTACCTCGACGACGGCAGATTCGCGACCTCACTGGTCCGCCGCGAGTCCGCCCGGCACGGCGTGCTTCTGATCGAACGCCGGTTGGCGGAGACGGGCATATCCGGCGCGGATGCCGAGCCCTTTCTCGCCGAGGCGCGCGGCCGTGAGTTCGAAAGCGCGCTCGCGTTGTGGAAGCGCCGTTTCGGGACCCCCCCCTCGGATCTTCGGGAGCGGGCGCGGCAGGCCCGATACCTCGCGAATCGCGGATTCTCGCCCGAAGTCGTACACCGAATCGTCGGTCGTCGCGGCCACCTCGAAGAGGACTGAGCCCGGCCCCGGGGAACCGGCCGTACCGCGGGCGGACCACGCCTGCGTGCTAACATCGTCCGATTTTCCCGGGCCGCTCCGCATCCTTCGAGGCAGGCACGGGCCAGGGCGGGCAGCGACGGCCCGAAGGCTGAAAGGACAACGCATGAAGATTCACGAGTACCAGGGCAAGGAGATCCTGAAGCAGTACGGCGTGCCCGTGCCTCGCGGCATTCCTTGCTTCTCGGTGGACGAGGCGGTAAAGGCCGCGGAGTCGCTGGGCGGCCCGGTCTGGGTCGTGAAAGCCCAGATTCACGCCGGTGGCCGGGGCAAGGGCGGCGGCGTCAAGGTGGCGAAGTCGCTGGACGAGGTGCGCAGCTACGCTGACCAGATCCTCGGTATGCAGCTCGTGACGCATCAGACCGGTCCAGAAGGCCAGACCGTGCGCCGGCTCCTGATCGAAGAAGGGGCGGACATCAAGAGCGAGCTCTATGTCGGAATCGTCGTCGACCGCGAGACCCAGCGCGTGACGATCATGGCCTCCAGCGAAGGGGGCATGGACATCGAGGAGGTCGCCGAAAAGCACCCCGAGAAGATCCACAAGGTGGCGGTCGACCCCGAGGTCGGGCTCACCGACGCCCAGGCGGACGAGCTCTCCTCGAAGATCGGCATCCCCGCCGACGCGCTGCCCCAGGCGCGCGTCGCGCTTCAAGGGCTCTACAAGGCATTCTGGGATACCGACGCGAGTCTCGCGGAGATCAACCCGCTGGTCCTCACGGGAGACGGCAAGGTCATCGCACTGGACGCGAAGCTCAACTTCGATTCGAACGCGTTGTTCCGACAGCAGGACATCGTCGCCATGCGAGACATGGACGAAGAGGATCCGGCGGAGATCGAGGCGTCGAAGTTCGACCTCGCCTACATCCAGCTCGACGGAAACATCGGCTGCCTGGTCAACGGAGCAGGGCTGGCCATGGCGACCATGGACACCATCAAGTTGTTCGGCGGAGAGCCGGCCAACTTCCTGGACGTGGGCGGCGGAGCCACCACCGAGAAGGTCACCGAAGCCTTCAAGATCATGCTGCGCAACCCGAATCTGAAGGCCATCCTGGTCAACATCTTCGGCGGCATCATGCGCTGCGACGTCATCGCCGAG
>JAUIAI010000003.1 GCA_030425615.1 Gammaproteobacteria bacterium | reverse complement strand
CGCCTTCATCCCCACCGCGAGCCGGCCGCGGTCCGTCAGCCCCACCGCGCGCGCCGTGCGTGACGTCAGCCGCTCGACCAGTGCCTCCACGGGCAGTCGGCCGTGGGCGCGGCGCAGCCCCCAGTGCGCGAGCGTGAACGTGGGGAAGCTGCCGTCGCAGATGATGCCGACGTGGGCGCCGCCGTCGCCCAGCCCCGGCACCGCGTACGGGTGGGCGAGCATCTCGCCGCAGCAGTCGAGGTTGCCGTCGTTGTAGTTCGCGAACGGCGCGAGCAGCAGGCCGGTGCCGTCGCGCGCCAGCATCTCGTCATAGGCGAGCGCCAGCGCAGAGACACCCGCGGCACGGGCGCGCGCGGCGATGGAGCGCGACGGGTCCGGCTCGTAATCAGGCGGGTCGCCGAGGGCGAAGATGCGCTCGTAATCGATGCGCAGGTTGCCGATGACGTCGACATCGGCTGCCCCGGCCTCCGCGAGGATCGCGGCCCGCCGCGACGGCTCGCGCAGTGCCGCCACCTGCCCGGTGACCGGGAGATCTCCCAGCGCGCGAAACGAGGGACAGGTCACGAACGGATGCCGGCTCGTCATGAAGCCGAACAGCACACCGATCTGGCGCGGCGCCACCTGGGCCAGGAAGGGCACACCCCGCGCATTGGCGGCCTCGACCCGCTCGAGCATGCGCCGCCAGGCGTTGCCGTTGCGCGAGTGCCGTTGCGCCAGCGAGATCGAGATCGGCCGCCCGCTCAGCGCCGCGACGCGCTCGAGCATCGCGAACTCGGCGTCCACGTCCGGCGCGAAGTCTGAGATGAACTGCAGCACGCCGTGGCCCGCGTCGGCCATACCCCGCGCGATGCCGGCGAGCTCGGCCTCCCCGGCACGCAGCGACGGCGTGGGATCGCCGGCCACCGTCTTGTGGTTGAGCGAGCGCGAACTGGAGAAGCCGATGGCACCGGCCGCGACGGCCTCGCGAGTCAGCGCGCGCATGCGATCGATCTCCGTTTCCGTGGCGGGCTCGAGCGCCATCGCCCGCTCGCCCATCACGTACAGACGCAGCGCGCCGTGCGGCAGTTGCGCCGCGATGTCGATGTCACGCCGGCCCCGTTCGAGCACGTCGAGATAGTCGCCGAACGATTCCCAGTTCCAGGCGAGCCCCTCGTGCAGGGTCACGCCGGGAATGTCCTCGACCCCCTCCATCAGTTCCACCAGACGGTCGTGGTCGCCGGCGCGCACCGGCGCGAAACCCACCCCGCAGTTGCCCATGACCGCGGTGGTCACACCGTGCAGGCTCGAAGGCCAGAGCCGCTCGTCCCAGCAGGCCTGGCCGTCGAAATGGGTATGGATGTCCACGAATCCCGGTGTCACCAGCAGCTGGCGCGCGTCGATCTCCTCGCGCCCGCCGGGGAGGTTCGGGCCGATGGCGCTGATCCGTCCGTGCTCGATCGCGATGTCGGCCTCGACGAGCGGTCCGCCGGTGCCGTCGGCGAGCGTGCCGCCGCGGATCAACAGATCGGCCATGATGCGTCTCCTTCAACCATCGCCCCGCCGGCCGCGGGACGTCGCGATGCAGTGTAGCGCTCCGGCAAGGAGCCGATGCTGCCAAGAAACCTGCGCGAGGCGACCGAGTCTTTCAGAGCTTCCGTCATACTTCACGACCATGCGCTCCAGCCCCCTCATGCGACCTCGCCGAACGTGGCATGTCTGGTTCGCGATGCTCGCCGTCGCCGGCCAGATGCTGTTGCCGCTGTTCAACGCGTCGGTCGCGAGGGCCGCACCGGCCGGCGAACGGGTCGCCGTCTGCACCTCACTGGGCATCGCATGGATCAGCCTCGGCGAGGCCGCCCCCGGCGACGACGGATCCGCGCCCGATGAAGGCGATGCGCTCGGCCACCTCCACTGCCCGTTCTGTGCCGGTGGCGCCCCCGTGCCGTCCGGCGACCACGGCGGACTTTCTTTCCGGGCGCCGGCGCAGGGGCCCGTGCCGGTTCGCGTCGGCCGGCCCTCGTCCGCGACTTCGGCTGAAGGGCTGCCGCCTCCCCCGCGCGCGCCTCCGATTCCGACCTGATCCGAATCCGACCATTCGACCGGGCGCGGCATTGCGCTGTGGCCCGGGGGGCGCTCGTCGCCCCGACCCAGCATTCACGAGATTCAGAGGACTTCCCAATGAAGAAGCACTTCATCGCCTTCGCGCTGCTCGGCACGCTCCTTTCACCCGCCTTCGCTCAGACGACGGTCTCCGACGCCTGGGTGCGCGGGACCGTTCCCGGTCAGAAGGCCACGGGCGCGTTCATGCAGATCGTCTCAGCGCAGGGCGGCCGCCTCGTGCAGGCCGACTCCCCCGTGGCAGGCGCGACCGAGATTCACGAGATGACCATGGACGGCAACGTCATGAAAATGCGGGCGATCCCCGGGCTGGACCTGCCGGCCGGCGAAACCGTGGAGCTGAAGCCCGGTGGGTACCACGTCATGCTGATGGGGCTGAAGCGCCCCGTGCAGGAAGGCGAGACGCTGCCGATCACGCTCGTGGTCGAGGACCAGGACGGTAAGCGCGAATCGCTCGAGCTGACGGTACCGGTACGCGCGCTGACGGCTGCCATGCCGGGTGGACACGGCGCGGGTGGACACGGTGGCGACGGGCACGGCAAACCGCGTCACTGAGCCCGGCCGGATCGGGGCGGGTCACCGCGAACGCGAAGCCCGCCCCCCGATCGACGTCATGTGGTTGTCCCCGGCCTGCACCGGCCATCGCATCACCCGACCCCCGCGCGGCGAACTCGCCCACGCGTCGGCAAATGCCGGGCGCGTGGCATAGCGGGGTTGGATCGGCGCAGTTCTCTACGGTTGATACAGGAAACCATCAGACGCAATAGCCGCTCGCCAAGATCTGATAGATACCTTGATATATACCAGCGTTTATGGTATCTATCAAGGTATCCACCAAGGAGTGCCATGGGCCACATTGCCAAGATCTTCCAGACCGGGCGCAGCCAGGCCGTTCGCCTGCCCGCCGCCTTTCGCTTCGACACCCGCGAGGTCTACATCCGCCGCGACGAGGCCACCGGTGATGTGATCCTTTCTCGTCGGCCCGCTGACTGGGATCGACTCTTGACGGCTATCGCCAACGCGCGCGGCGAAAGCGAAGACTTCCTGGCCGATCGTGTCGATCCGCCATCCCAAGAGCGCGCGCTGTTCTGATGGCCGCTACCGAGCCACCAGCCCAGGTCTTCGTACTCGACACCAACACGGCAAGCTTCATCATTCGTGGCTCGCACCCCGGCTTGCTGCAACGCCTGCAAAGCCACGCCGTCACCTCGATCGCCATCTCCTGCGTCACCGAAGCCGAGTTGCTCTACGGGCTGGCACGCAAACCAGGAGCCACCACCCTGTCCGCCGCTGTCTCCGCCTGCCTGCAGCATGTCCAGGCTATGCCCTGGGACAGCGAAGCCGCATCCCGATACGGGACCCTTCGCGCTCAACTGGAGGCTGCCGGCACGCCACTGGGCGGCCTTGACACGCTGATCGCCGCGCACGCGCTGGCCGTGGGCGCAACGCTGGTCACCAATGACAAGGCATTCCGGCAGGTACCGAACCTGTCCCTCGAAGACTGGACTGAGTCGTGAACCAGGCGTTCGCCAATAGGCCCTGACCGGGTCTTTCCCGAACGAACTGCCGCTTGATCCAATACATGCTGCACGCGACTCGGCCTCGAGGTGTTCACACTCATCATCGTCTCGACCGGCGCCTCCGCGATAGCAAGAAACTTTTGGCCAGCATGTCGATTGGCGTGATCTCCATCCGTCGTAAGGGTGAAGCAGCAAGAATGCGAACCGCTTCACCAACCACCAAGGAACTCAACCATGCGTTACACGTTTCTTCTCTACTCCAACCCCGCCGACTTCGCCGATATGACAGAGGAGGACTGGGCCGAATCCAAGGAGGTCTTCGGTAAGTACATCGGCGAGTTGCAGGCGGCCGGCGTGTTCATCGACACCGATTGGCTGCACCCGGCAGACACGGCTACGACCATCACTCTTGCCGGTGGCGAGAAGCGGGTTCAGGATGGACCTTTCGCCGAAACCAAGGAAACGCTCGGCGGTTTCTTCGCGATCGACGTGGAGAACCTGGACGAGGCGCTGAAGTGGGCGGAGCAATGCCCGGCCGTGCACTACGGCAAGGTCGAAATCCGTGCTTCCGCCATGGGTAGCGTTTGACCAAGAGCGAAGCTCACGCGCGGGCGGAGGACGTCGCCCGTGCAGCGTACGGCAAGCTGATCGCGATGCTGGCGAGCCGAACCGGCGACATCGTCGCCGCCGAAGACGCGCTTGCCGATGCGTTCGTCGCCGCGCTTCGCACCTGGCCGGAGCGCGGCGTCCCCGATAACCCGGAGGCCTGGTTGCTGACCACGGCCAAGAACAGCCGCATCGATCAGGCGCGACGCGATACCCGTCTAGTTATCACCGATGAGGCGAATGAGATGGCCGATGCTATCGCGGTTGAACCGGAGGATACGCTGGACGAACGGCTGAAGCTCCTGTTCGTTTGTGCCCACCCCGCCATCGACGAAGGGATTCGCACGCCCCTGATGCTTCAAACCGTACTGGGTCTGGAGGCAGAGCAAATCGCAAAGGCGTTCCTGGTCTCGCCATCCGCCATGGCGCAACGACTGGTACGCGCCAAGAAGAAGATCAAGAACGCCGGTATCCCTTTCGTCGTCCCGGAACCAGAGACCTATCCGGAGCGCATGGGCGCAGTTCTGGAAGCCGTCTATGGGGCCTACGCCGTGGACTGGCTCGAGGGCGATGGCGACCTCAGTCACGAAGCCTTCTTTCTATCGACGATCCTCGCGCAACTTGCCCCCGATAACCCTGAGGCCTTGGGGCTGACAGCGCTGATAGGCTTCATCGAGGCGCGACGGCAGGCGCGAGTGCGCGACGGGGTCTTGGTACCGGTACCTGAACAGGACACCAAGCTCTGGGATCACGAGATGATCGATCAATCGGCGAGCCTTCTGACTCGGGCATCCAAGAAGCGAACACCCGGCCGGTTCCAACTGGAAGCAGCCATCCAAGCCGTGCATGCGGACCGGTCGGTAACGGGCAGGACCGACTGGCGGGCCTTGTCAAAGCTCTATCAAGGGTTGATGCACGCCTATCCGTCGATTGGCGGAGCGGTGAGCCGGGCCGCCGTGGTGGCCGAGGATGCGGGGCCCGCACAGGGGCTCAAGATGCTCGAGTTGATCGACTATGGCGGTCTGGAGAACTACCAGCCGTTCCACGCGGTTCGCGCGCATTGTCTGGCCGCACTCGGGCGCACCGCCGATGCGGTGCAGGCCTACGAAAGAGCCGTTTCACTGTGCGCCGACCGCCCTTCCCAACGATGGCTGCAGAGAAAAATCGCCAATCTGGGAAAAGAAACGTCGTGAGGTGTCGATTGGCGCCGAAGCCGTTCGTCGTGTGATCAGAAGGGACATCACATCCTTCGCAACCTATCCCACACGGAGAACAATCATGACCATCGTTTACACCATCCTCGCCGCTATCGCCCTGATCGCCCTTGCCGCCCTGCTGCTGCCCCGCCATGTGGTCGTCACCCGCCAAATGGACGTGGAGATGGCTCCCGAAGACGTCATTGCGCGCGTTGCCAGCACGGAAGGCTTCCAGAGCTTCAACCCCTATTGCACGCGCGACGCCAATCTGAAGATCACGCCTTTTGGCCCTGAGGCCGGTGTCGGCTCCGGCTTCCGTTTCGAGGGCAAAGAGGGCAAAGGGACCCAAACCGTCACCGCGGTCTCGGCCACCAAGGTGACGCATCTGATCGACCTGGGCGCCATGGGCAAACCGGTGCAAACGATCGAGGCCAAGCCGTCGGCCACAGGCGCGCAGGTGACTTGGACGGTCAAGTCAGACATGGGCTACAACGCCGTCTTCCGCATCTTCGGCCTGTTCATGGACCGGATGCTCGGCGGCACCTACGAGCTGGGGCTGAAGAACCTCGCCTCGCTTGCCTGACTGACTTGCGCCCTCCGCCAACAGGGACCCTTCTGGTTGAGGCGGGTTTTGGCAGATCGGTGGGTGCGGTTTCGGCCCTGCTTGATGTTTCGGCCTGATAGATGGCGAGCCCGCTGAACATCTTCTTCTCGGTCGGCCCCGGGTCGCCGTCCAGCGCATCGCGGATGCGCTGGGCGAGTTCCTCGTCGTATGCCATGACCGCATCTTTCGGACGGTGATATCGGTCGGTAAGAGAGCCTACCGTGTTGAAACCAGCGACAGCGCCAGCGTCAACAAGGCGCTGGCTGCGATCCAGGAACCGATGATTCTGACGCCGAGTCTCAGCCAGGTCACTTCAGCGAAGCGGCCGACCAGCATCATTGGGTACAGCGGCAACAAACAGATGCCCACCCCGCTGCCGGCCAAGGCCATGATCAGAGGCCTGCCGGAAAGTTCCGCCTGCGCCGAATCGAAGCCCAGCAATACGCCGGCAACGGCGACGATGGCCCAACACAACGCCGGTGCCAGTGTGGGCGCCGCAGCAATGAGCAGGCCGACAAGCACCGCCCAGATCAGAACGAAGCTCTCCGTCACCATGCCGCCCCCGACGCCGCTCGCCATCAGACCAACGACGGTCGCAACGAAGAAAAACCGACAGAACGGCATCGACCCGTCGGTCCCCCCTGCAGCCCGAGAAACAAACCCAAACCCACCAGCAGCATCAGGTGCGCCGGCACGAAGACAGGGTGCAGCAACCCGTTGTAGAAGTCGTTGACGCCCTCGATCGGGCTGTGTGCAACGGCGATGTCGGGCACTGCCCATGCGATGGTGGCGAGGTGGCCTAGCCGCCACCCCGATTTCGGCCGTCGGATACGCCCGGTGGCCGCCGCCCCGTTCAAAGCGCGCCGGACAGAAACCCCAGGCCAGCCAGCGCGATCACTCCGCCACCGGCACGTACCGCAACCCTGCCGGCTGGCCAGCGAACGATCAGACCAAACGCGGTGCCGCACAAATGAAGCAGACCGGTCGCAACCACGAACCCAATGCTGAAGGCGAGCGGGTTCGCCGCCTCTGGCAGTTCCGTGCCGTGCGCGTGGCCGTGAAAAATCGCGAACGCCGCGACGATGACCGCCGCGATCCACAACGGTGGTCGCGCCGCCAGGGCGACCATGGCGCCCAACACCACCGCCGACGACGCCGCAATGCCCGTCTCCACCGCCGGTACGGGCACGCCGATCACGCCCAGCGCACCCCCGAATGCCATCACGAGCGGGAAGACCACGGGCAGGATTCAAACCGCCGGTGTGCTGAGGAAGGCCCCCCAGAGCCCGACCGCGACCATGGCCACGACATGATCCCAACCAAGGATCGGGTGCAGGAATCCACTCACGAGCCCGCCACCGACGCCAGCCCCCTCGTGGGCAACCGCGGTGGTAGCAACGCCCAGAAGCATCGCGGCAATGACCAGGGTCTTCGAAAGTGACATCTTCGGACTCCTTCTCGTCGATGAGCTTGACGGCTGAAATCGGCGACGGACGGCGCCGATCCAGGTCATGAGAACGCTTCGACCATCCGCATCACGCGGGGCATCGCTCCAGACTGCAATAGTGCCGTAATGTCCCGATTGGATGCACGAGACCTGCCAATAGGAATCTTGAAAGCTCTCTGCAAAGTACCCGAACGCCAATGGGAGGTCGGCGTCGCTGGGCCTCGTGTCGCCGTGCAGTTGCGATCACCACGCCTGATCAGCACCGGGGATGCGCGCTTTGCGCCGCGGCGGCGGTTGCGGACCAATCCCCAGGCAGTTCAGCATCTTCTCAATGGGCGTCCGGTTTAGGATCGGGGCGGGTTACCGCGAACGCGAAGCCCGCCCCCCGATCGACGCCATGTGGTTGTCCCAGGCCTGCACCGGCAGGCCTGCCTGACGCACCACGGGCTGAGCGTTCGCTACCGCCAGGCGTCCCGCTCCGGTGGACAACAGCGGTACACGACTCCCGGGAACGAATGCCAACCCGCACACGTCCTGAAGCAGCCAGACCTCCGGGCTCAGACGATTTGCCCTCACCGACCATCGCACCACCCGGCCCCCACGCGGCGAACTCGCCCAGGCCTGCGCGCCGTCTTCGGACACCGCCACACTGCCCACGTAGCCACGTAGTTCCGTCCACTGCGCGGCGTCCCCCGAAACCGGGCGCGGCCGCTCGCCCCCATGGTGTGAGCCCAGCAGCGGCACCTCAGGATCGATCGACGTTTCCGCCCCCCGCCACTGTGTGCCGAACAGGACCCGGCCATCGGGCGCGACACCAAGATGTCGAATGCTCAGCGCCGGATGCCAGGCCTCGTACCGACCCAGGCATCGGCCGTCCCGCAGGTCGAAGTAGGCGAGCGCGGAACGAGACGAGGTTGCTCGTGATCTCCTGGCGGCACCGCCTTCGCCGTCGCGCGCCCCGCCGATCGCCACGACCACGGTATTGCCGTCGGGCATGGCCGCGATCATGTGCGGGTCGAAACCGCCGCAGTCGAACCGTGCGATCAGTCGGCCACCGCCCGCCTCGCGCACGGCAAGCGATCCGGTGCCGTCGGTCAGTCGCGCCTCGGTCGTGACCAGCAGCCCGTCACGGGTCACGATGCCGTGCCCGCAGGCCACGTGTCCGGGGCCGCTGTCTCCGTGCAACAGGACGGTCCCGCTGTCGATGCTCAGGCACCAGCGTTCACGGCCCGGCCGGCGCGCGAACACGTGCAGACACGCACGCGGCGCATCGACAAGGATCTCGTGAACCCGCATGGACAAGGGTCGGACCCAGCGAACCGAACCGTCGGCCGCGACCCGCGCCACGCCCATCCGGCCATCGACGAGCCGGCAGCCGGAGACCACATCGGCCTGCGCGGTGGCCGGTCCGGACTCAGATGAACCCGGGGCGTCATGCGATCCGGGAGGGTCGGAAGACCGGTGGGGCGAGGGAGCGGATGTCGTCGACGGCAGCGGCAACGTACTGCAACCGGCCAATGACAGCAGACCGGCCGCGGCCCACGACACGCGGCGCCGCTCGCAATCGATGCTGCCCGCCGGGATAGCGGCCTGCCAGCGTTCCTCGCCGGCCGGGCCGCGGTCGGGATCCGTCATCGCGTGACTCCGCATCTCAGAGCGATCTCAGGAAGGCCATCAGGGCGGCCCGCGTGGCTTCGTCGAGGGAGACGAACCGGTCCCGCGCGGCCTGCGCTTCGCCGCCGTGCCAGAGGATGGCCTCCTCGAGGGTGGCCGCGCGTCCGTCGTGCAGGAAGCCGGCCAGAGGATTCACCGTGTGCGTGAGGCCGAGCCCCCACAACGGTCGCGTGCGCCACTCGCGCCCGCTGGCCAGGAACTCGGTGCGGCCATCGGCCAGCCCGTCTCCCATGTCGTGCAGCAACAGGTCGGTGTACGGAAAGATGGTCTGCGCTTCCACCTCGGGGACGGCCACCTCGCCGCCCGGCCCCCAGATGCCCGGATGCGGGCCCGTCCGAAACGCCGGTACGTGGCAGGCCGTGCAGCCGATGACCTCGAAGGCGTCCGCGCCGGCGCGTACCTCGGGGGCATCGGCATGACGCCTCGCCGGCACCGCGAGCGTCGCCGTGTAGAACATCACGGCCTTGACCACGTCTTCGGAGACCTCGTGACCACCCCCCGCCTGACCGTCGTCGGCGGGATTGCGGGTGCGGTAGTCGTCGTACAGCGCAGTGCCCGCGATGCTCTCCTGCGGAAACAGATAGCTGGTGATGCCCATGTCGTTGCGGTAGGCACCGGTGCCCTGCACCTGGACCGACGGCGTGCCCGCCTTCCAGCCGAAGCGGCCGAGCACGGCACGCGCAGGCTCGCCGCGCGCGATCGCCACGGGATCGAGCACGCGGTTGGGTCGTCCGGAGATGCCGTCGCCGTCCGCATCGTCGGGATCGGCCAGGGCCAGGATGTCGGCCTCGGGAATCGCCTCGAGCAGACCGGATCCGAACACCGGCGGGCCGATGCGCAGACTCGTGCGCACATCCGCGGCCAACAGGCGACTGGTGGCGTTCTGCCCCGGACTCTGGCCCGGCGCGTCATAGGGATTGCGGATTTCCACCACGGGTCGGCGCAACGGGACGGACACCCCGTCGAGCTCGACCGTATCCGCGATCTCGAAGCTCAGCCAGACGTCCGCCTGGCCGCTGAACGCGGCGTCGGGGCGCAGGTCGAGCACTCCCCGGTGAAACAGCTGGGCGGAAAAGCCAGGCACCGGCACCGGCGCGCAGAAGTCGTTCGCGGCCTCCGGCACGCATTCCGTATCGCTCTGGACGCTGATGCGCAGGAAGGCCCCCGCGCCCGCATCGAGCCGTATGGGCGCGGCCTGCCCCGCCGCGGCCAGCACGCCGACGGGATAGTTCGCCCGTCCGTCGCGCACGTGACAGGCGATGCACGAGCTGTTGTTGAAGGCGGGTCCGAGGCCGTCGAACGCGGGAAACTGGGTGCTGGGCGCCCTGATGAACTGCCGCCCGAACTCACCGTCGCCCAGCCGGTGCATGGCGAGAGCGTCGCCGGTCAGGTTGGGCGCCGGCGTATCGAACCCCGTACTCGACTGACTGCCGTCGAAGTTCGTGGTGTCGCCGCCCGACGCGACGGCGGTCTTCCAGGCGATGTCCACTCCCGGGGCAACCGCGTTGTCACCGCCACTTCCGGCGCAGGCCGCCAGGCCGGCGAGAAGCGCGGCGCCCGCGATGCGGCGGGACCCGCGCCGCACGGTCCTGGCGCCCACCGCGGAACCGCGCACCGCAGGATCGGTCCGAAACGAGACGCCCATTAGTCAGTCGGCCGACGTGTTCGTGATGGTGGTGGCGGCCACCAGCGGCAGCACGTCCTGCGTGAGGCTGGTCTGCAGCGTTCCGATCGCCGTGATCGCCTCACTGATCAGCGTGCGCCCGGCCGTGTCGCCGATCTGCTCGCGAAACGGTTTGGCGATACCCGTGATCTCGGTCGACCGGTCGTTGCCATCGCCCTTGATCAGAGCCACCTTGCGTTGCGCTGCGATGATCTCGTCCAGCACGCGGCTGGCGAGCGTCGGGTTGCCGAACGCGACGAAGGAATAGAGACCCGGATCGACTGTCGACACCGTGTCGGTGTCCGGATCGAAGCCGCGTCGCCCGGTGTACACGTTCAGGATGCTCTGGAGGTTGTTGTGGAAGTCGGTCAGCGAGTTCCAGCTGTACTGCGACTCGACCAGGCTGGTGTCGGCAGTGGCCGCCGACTCGGCGAACGGCTCGGCGATCTTCGCGTTTGCGACCTCGTCGGCGATGCCCGCGATGCCGTTGATCAACTCCTCCAGCACGGCCGCGCCCGACACGTAGGTTGTGTTTCCGCTCTCGCCGGCGGACTTGACCAGTGTCGCGTACGGACCGGCGCCGTTGAAGTCCGTCGTCCACGACGTGGCGAGCTGTTCCGTACGCGCGGCGAACGCCTGTGCGAGCGCGACCAGGTAGGACAGCTCGGGCGCGGTCAGATCCGCCGCATCCCGGTCGTTGGCTGTCACACCGTCGCCGAACAGCAGGTATTCGATGGCGTGGAACCCGCGCAGGTCGTCGCCCGCGTTCTCGATGTCGCCCTGGGTGGGCGCGGGGTTGGCGGCGAGGAAGGCCTGCAGGTCGGGGAAGTTCAGCGGCCAGGAATCGATGGCCGGGTCGATGCCCAGCGAGTCCACCGGCCCGAACAGGAAACCCTCGGAGGTCTCCCACGGCACGCGTGCCGCGCGCCAGGCCGCCTGCGCGGCATCGAGCTCGGGGTCGGTCGCGCCACCGGCCTGAAGGTCCTGCACGGCCGCCAGCAGGGCATCGGCACGGCTGTCGAGTTCGACATAGGTCGCGGTGATCACATTGTCGACCACATTCGCGATCAGCGCCTTGGCCGCGAACGCGTCGTCGTTCCCGACACTGGCGCCATCCGAACCGCCGCCCCCGCAGGCACTCAGGGTCATCATTGCGCCCAGCAGCGCGGCGGGCAGGATCATGCGGTTGTTCATCGAGTGTTCTCCCTGTCGAATCGTTCTCAGAAGCGGAATGCCACGGCCAGCCCGAAGACGTCCTGCTCGCTCGCGGTGGAGCCGTCGTTCTGGCGGCGCGAGAGCTCCGCCTTGAACAACAGTTCGGGCATCGGGGCGTAGTTCAGGCCGACCGTGACCGCGCGCCGGTCATAGCGCGGATTGCGGGTGATGCCGGCATCGACGCCGGCGTGGGTGTCGTAGGTGTCGTAGCGCGCGAATACGATGAGGCTGTCGCGGCGCCCCGCCATCCGCATCACGTCGACGCCGGCCTCCACGAACGCGCTGCGCGCCTCGCTGCCCACGGGCGTTCGCGAAACACCGAGTTCGGCCGCGTTGAAGGTGTTGAAGTTCGCCTGGGTGACGCGCGCGGCGTCCTCGAGCCGACCCCAGGTGAGCTGGCCGCGAACGATCACGGGCCCGCCGCGCCAGCGCCCGTGCAGCTCGGCCAGGGTGAGCGGCGCATCGGCCTGCAGGTTGGAACGCGCACGGTTGCCACCGCTGTTGCCGTGATAGACGGCGCCCCCCAGCAGGGCCCCTGGCGAGAAGCGGTGCTCGGCGGCAACGACGAGTCCGAAGTCGTCGGCACGCCGGGTCTCGAGCCGCTGGGCCGATCCGCCGGCAACGAAGTCGTAGCCGGTGAACAGGCTCGAGTCCAGGGCGCGCACCAGCATCAGCGACCACTGGGTGTCGCCCGTCACCGCATCGAAGGCGAAGCCCAGGTCGTGCCAGGTCGACGGGAAAAGCGCGGTCTCGGCGAGCGAGCGCTCGATGGTGAAATACTGGTCCGGCCGGTGGTAACGGTTGACCATGCCGAAGGGCACGGTCATCTCGCCGACGCGCCAGCGCCGGGTCGGCCGCTGCAGGAATTCGAGGTAGGCGTTCTCCAGGATCACCTCGCCGCCGCGCTCGGTTTCGATCTCGAACTCACCGGCTTCCTCGGGCTCGTACTCGACCGTCGAGCCGGTGCCCCCGTGCTCGAATTCGATCTCCGCCACGAAGCGCAGCCGCGGAGAGATGCGCACCACCGGCTCGAGCACGACGCGGCGCAGGTCGAATACGCCGCGCGCCTCCGGCGTCGTGTCCTGGGCGTTCTCGTAAAAGTCGTAGCGGCGGTAGTCGAACTGCCCGTAGCCCGACCACTGCCAGATCGGCCAGGGGGTCCCGGCGGCCGCGCTCGTCGCCGGGCCGCTGTCCGCATCATTGAAGGCCGATTGGGCGGCGGCCGGCATGGCGGCGAGCAGACCCGCCGGCACCAGAACGGCCAGGATCAGCGCACGCCAGCAGCGGTGCGCGAAGGTTCGGAGCACGGTGTTTCCTCGGAGAACGGGCGGGAACGGTCCCGCCGCGCGAGGAAACGATCTTAACTGTACTTACGAATTATTCGCAAGTGCATTTGCATTCGTGTTTCTCTCGGAACTTCTCGTCCGGGCGCAGGTAGCGCCAGCGCCCCACCGGCAGCCGGCCGAGCGCGACACTGCCGATCGTCACCCGCTTGAGCGCCGTCACCCGCAGGCCCACCCGTTCGAGCAGGCGCGCGCCGCCCGGGGTCGGCGCCTCAGCCCTCGTCGCGCATCACGTTGTGCGCGCGGGTCGGATAGATGATCGTCTCGGCAAAACGGTGCATCTCGGCGATTTCATCGTCGCTGCGCCAGGCCGGGCGCGTGCCGCGCACGGCAGCCAGCTGCTCGGCCATGATGCAGCGGCGTACCTCCGAGGTGAACGAGTTCAGGCGGTGATAGGCCTCGGAGACGTCACGACCCAGCGCGGTGATGCCGTGGCCGAGCAGCACGACCAGGTTCGTCTGGCCGATGAAGCCGGCCACCGGCGCCACGTCGGCCTCCACGTCGAGATGAGCGTCGACGAAATACGGGGGTTTGGCCAGCACGAACGGCAGATCGAGCGACAGCACCGGCATCCGCGGTTCACCACCGGCCGCGAACCAGGCGATCGTGGCATCGTCGTGGATGTGGATCACCGCGCCGATGTCCGGCCGGCAGCGCAGGATCTCGCGATTGAGGTTGTGGCCGATGCTGGTGGTGCGCGTGCCGTGCAACAGGCGCGGGCTCGGGATGTCGGTAACGACCAGATTGGCGAGCGTCATCTCCTCGAGCGAGACGCCGGCGTGCTTGGTGTAGGCCACGCCGTGCTCGAAATCCGGGTGGGGCGAACGCAGCGCCATGTTCCCGAGGGTGTTGTGCACGTAGCCGCGCGCGCTGAGCATCGCCGCATAGCGCAGGAAGCGTTCGCCGAGCGCGGCGTCGAAATGAACCGGTGAATGCATCGCTGTCTCCCTGCCCGGGCCCGGAGTCCCTCGGGCGCCATGCTAATTTTGATCGGACGCCCGAGATCGAACGGCACGGGCGGTGAAAGTAAGGAACATGAGCATTCGTGCCATCAGAACTTCTCGTCGGGGCGCAGGTAGCGCCAGCGCCCCACCGGCAGCCGGCCGAGCGCGACACTGCCGATCCTCACGCGCTTGAGCCCCGTCACCCGCAGGCCCACCAGCTCGCACATCCGGCGGATCTGGCGCTTGCGTCCCTCACGCAGCACGAAACGAAGCTGCGCCTCGTTCTGCCAGGAGACCTTCCCCGGACGCAGCACCACACCGTCCAGCGTGAGCCCGTGCCGGAGCCGCGCCAGGCCGTCGGGGGCGATGTCTCCTTCGACGCGCACCAGATATTCCTTCTCCACGGCGCCGTCGCCGCCGATCAGCCGCTTCGCGATGCGGCCGTCCTGGGTGAGCACCAGCAGGCCGGTGGAGTCGATGTCGAGCCGACCCGCCGGCGCGAGCCCGCGCAGCTGGCCGCGCGCGAATCGGATGGGCAGCTTGTCGTCGGCCCAGCGGTTCTCGGGGCGCACCAGCACCACCGCGGGTTCGCGACCCTCCTCGGCCTGGCCAGACACATAGCCGATGGGCTTGTTCAGCAGGATGGTGACGCGCTCCGCCTGGTGACGCCGGGCCGCGTCATCGACTTCGATGCGTGCGTCGCGTGCCACCCGCACGCCCAGTGTATCGACACGCTCGCCATTGACGCGCACCCAGCCGTTCGCGATCCATTCATCGGCCTCGCGGCGCGAGCAGAGCCCGAGCTCACCCATGCGCTTGGAGAGTCGGGGGAGGTCTTCTTCGGTCGTCATCGGCGCTCAGTGCACGAGAGGACCCGCGATTATGCCAATCGGACCCGGGGCGCCGTCGCGCCGCCGGCCGGCTGCGGCGAGCGCGGGTCGATACGCCGGGTGTTCACGAACTATGATGTATGCACAATCGCACGCCGTCGCCACCATCGAAGCGCCGGTATTCCCTCAGGGAGAAAAGACATGAGTTACATGGATGGCTTCGTGATCGCCGTACCGACAGCCAACAAGGACAAGTTCATCGCGCACGCCAAGATGGCTGACGGCCTGTTCATCGAGTTGGGCGCCACTCGCGTGATCGAGTGCTGGGGGGACGATGTACCGCCCGGCAAGCTGACGGACTTTCGCCGGGCCGTGCAGGCCGAAGACGACGAGTCCGTCGTGTTCTCGTGGGTCGAGTGGCCGGACAAAGCCACGCGCGACGCGGCGATGAAGACAATGATGTCGCCCGATTTCAACGACGACCGGATGAACCCGCAGAAGAATCCCATGCCGTTCGACGGCAAGCGGCTGATCTTCGGCGGGTTCGCGCCGGTGGTCGAGGTCACGGGTTCCGGTCGCGACGAGCCCTGAGCGTGCCGGGCGTCAGGCCGCCGGGCCTGGCGCGGATGACAGACCGGTTTCTCGCGCCCGGTCCGCCGACCGGACGCTGCGGCCCGCCTCGAACCAGCGCCGCGCCTGCTGCGCGAGTTCTCTTGCGAATGCACAGTGGTCGCCGGCCGCCTCGCCACAACACGCGGCCACGGGTCGGTATCGCGCAGCGGAGCTGCGCCTGCCGCCGTCGCGGGCCGCCGCCCGGGCGGTGCCGAGGGCGCCGGCAAGGCGCGAGAACAGGCCCGTCCGGACGATCGGCCGGGGCAGCGCAGATTGCGCGTCGCCTGCGGCGTGCAGGCTCGCCATCGGCGCGGCCAGCAGATGCACCTCGCCGTCGATCACCGTACCGGACACCCTCACTTCCCGAAGGCGCTCGGCACCCAGCTCGAACGGGTCGTCCTCGAGCACGGTGAAATCCGCACGCTTGCCCGCGACGATCGAACCGATCTCGTCGTCCATACGCAGCGCGAAGGCGGCGTCGATCGTCACGCCCCGCAGCGCCTGTTCGAGCGAGAGCCGCTCCTCGGGCGAGACCACGCGGCCGGAGCGCGAGCGCCGGCTGGCCGCGCACCAGGCGAGAAACAGGGGCTCGGTGGGCGCCATCGGAAAATCCGAGTGGAACGACACCCGCATACCGTTGCGCACCATGGAGCCGGCGCGCACGATCTGCGACGCCCGTTCGGGGCCGAGCCCCCAGGCGGCATAGCTGTCGGCCAGCGCATGGATGTAGAACGGGTTCACGCTGGCGTGCACGCCCAGCGCGGCGAGCCGCCGGGACTGCGCGTTGCTGTGAAAGCCCACGTGATGCACGACGAAGCGGTGATCGAAGCGTGGCATCTCACGCTGGGCGGCTTCGACGGCGGCCAGCACCGCATCCATGCCGGCGTCGCCGTTGACGTGGATGTGGATACCGTAGTCCTGACGCCAGAACGTGCGAACGCCCTCGGCGACGACGGCAGGCGCCATCAGCCACTCGCCGTGGTGCCCGTCCATGTAGCCGGGCGCCCTCATCTGCATGAGCTGCGAGAACATGGCGCCGTCGGCGAACAGCTTGACGGCGCGGGCGAAGGTGACCCGCGGTGTGGCGCGTTCGGGCAGCGCCTCGATCGCCGGCAGGCCCTGTTCGAACGGCGGGCATTCGTCGGGCGGCCCCATCACGCGCTTGCCGATCGCGCGGTTGGCGAAGCCGCGGGCGTCCGCGATGTTCACGATACGCACCGGCCGGTTGGGCTTCTCGATGACGGTGTCGATCGCCGCGAGTTCGAAGTCCGGATCCATCGAGCCGAACAGCATGTCCGCGGCAGTCGTGATACCGCCCTGATGCATCAGCGTGGCCAGCGACTCGAGACCCTTGTGGTACCACTGCGGGCGCATGAAATAGGGCATCAGGGCCGCAGTGACCTTCTTGTTGCCTGTCTCGTAGAAGTGGCCGCGATCGAGATCGATCTGCGGATGTGCCGCGAGTTCTTCCGGGTCCAGCCCCAGCTTGCCGATCGCCTTCGAGTTGAGATAGGTCTCGTGGAACGAGCGCTGCCAGAGGATGACCGGCCGGTCCGGGCAGAGGGCGTCGAGCTCTTCACGGAACCAGCGGCCGTGTTCGCTCGGCTGATAGCCCCAGGAGATGAACCAGTCCTCCCGATCGGGGCGGGCGGCCAGGCGGGCCTCGAGCCGCGCTCGGAACTCCTCGGGCGAATTCGCCGCCGGGCAGATGCTGCCATCCGGCATGCGCCAGGGTTCGGGCGCGATGATCTCCGTGGGCAGCAGGACGGCGCCCAGGAACGGGTGGACGTGATTGTCGATGAGCCCCGGTAGCAGGACCTTGTCCGCGAAGCGCTCGTCCAGCGTGACCTCGCGGCCTTCCCGCCACGGCGCCATCGACTCGGGATCGCCCACGGCCACGATGCGGCCCTCGGACACGGCGACGGCGGTGGCCTCCGGCAGCGAGTCGTCCATGGTGACGATTCGACGTGCGGTGAAGATGGTCAGCTTCGGCCAGGGGATCGGGTTGTCTCTGTTCATGGTCCTGTCCTCCAAATGTCCCGGTACGACGAGCGCATCTAATACGACGAGCGCGCGATCACCCACAGCACCGTCGCGGGCCGCTTGCCGGGGTTGACGCAGCGGTGGCTGCCGTACGCCTTGAGGCTGAAGCTGTCGCCGGCCGCCAGCACGTATCGCCGCCCACCGTCGTGAATCTCCAACCGGCCGCTCAACACGACCCCCGCTTCGGCCGACCGTCGTTCGCGCGGCGCCTCGCCGGTGCTGGCGCCGGGCGCGAACACCGTCTCGATGAGCTGCAGCTCTCCACTCAGCCCGGGCGACAGTAGCGTCTCGCCGATGCCGGCGCCACCCAGATCCAGTCGGCGGCGATCCGCCTTGCGTACGACCACG
>JAUIAI010000698.1 GCA_030425615.1 Gammaproteobacteria bacterium | reverse complement strand
AGCCGCAGAAGCGTCTGCAGCAGCACATTCGCGCCGGCTTCGATCTCGTGCGGTGCCGTGTACTCGGCCGGGTTGTGGCTGATGCCGCCACGGCTCGGCACGAAGATCATGGCGCTTGGGCAGACGCGCGCGAGCATCTGGGCGTCGTGCCCGGCGCCCGAAGTCATCGGACGCACCGACAGGCCCAGGGCGGTCGCGTTGTGCTCGATCAGGTCGGCGAGCCCGGGGTCGAACGCGACCGGCTCGAACCGCGCCAGCGACTCCGTCTCGATCGTGACACCTTCGCGCTCGGCCAATTCGGTGACGAAGTGGGCGAGCCGCGCCTCGGCGTCGCGCAGGCGGGTCTCGTCCGTGTTGCGCAGATCGACCGTGAGCTCCGCCTCGGCGGCGATCACGTTGACCAGATCGGGCCGCAGCCGCATGCGGCCCACCGTGCCCACCTGACCTTCGCCGAGCTCGGCGGTGATCTCGCGCACCCGGCAGGCGATGGCCGCAGCGCAGTAGCCGGCGTCGTGCCGCATGCGCATGGGGGTGGTGCCGGCATGATTGGATTGCCCGCGAATGCGGATCGCCTGCCAGGAGATGCCCTGCAGATCGCGTACGGCGCCGATCGTGATGCCCTCGTGCTCGAGAACCGGTCCCTGCTCGACGTGCAGTTCGACGAAGGCGCGCGACTGTACCCGGCCGATATCCGCCGGCCCGGCGTAGCCGATGCGTTCCAGTTCGTCGCCCAGGCGGGCACCGTCGATCGCGCGGGTCTCCAGCGCGTGCTCGAGCGACATGCCGCCCACATGGACCAGCGAGCCCAGCATATCGGGATGGAAACGTGCGCCTTCCTCGTCCGTGAACACGGCCACGACCAGTGGATGGCGGGTGGAGACGCCGGCGTCGTCGAGCGTGGCGACGACCTCGAGACCGGCCAGCACGCCGAGGTTGCCGTCGAATCGGCCGCCGGTTCGCACGGTGTCGATGTGCGAGCCGGTCATCACCGCCGGTCCGTCTTCGCGCCCCGCCCGGATGCCGAACAGATTGCCGATCCGATCGACGACGACGTCGAGCCCGAGTTCGCGCATGCGCGCCACGACGTGGTCGCGGCCGGCGCGGTCTTCGTCCGTGAGCGCCAGACGGCAGTTGCCTCCGCCGGGGATCGGTCCGATGCGGGCCAGGGCATCGATGGCGTCGTTCAACCTCGGCCCGCTCACGCGCAGGGCCGCCAGATGCGGAGGCAGTTCGAGAACCGGGGCGTCCGAGACCGTCCGGGGAACGGTGTCGGCGGGGAGGGGTCTGTCTTTCGCACTCATCTCGTGGCCGGGTCGACGCCCGTGATCTCGCGGTACAGCGCCGGATCGGTGTCGCCCTCGCTGCCGATCAGCAGCACGCGGGCGTTTTCGTCGAGGCCGAGCAGCGCGCGGACAGCGGGGTCATCGAGCGCCAGCGTGAGCGCGGCCAGGCCCGCGGCGCCGGTTTCGCCGGCGATGATCGACGGATCGTCCGCGCCGGCATTCAACAGTGTGCGCATGGCCTCGGCAACCGGCGGATCGTCGATCGCGACGAAGGCTTGCGCGGCCTGCGACAGGACCTGCCAGGCGAGCGGCGAGACCTCGCCGCAGGCCAGCCCGGCCATGATCGTTTCGAGCGAGCCGCCGACGACGACCGGCCGGCCGGCCAGGGCGCTCTGCAGGTGGCAGTCGGCCGTGCGCGGTTCTACGACGATCACCCGCGGGCGGCGCGGGCCCCAGGCGAGCCAGAACGTGGCCGCCAGCGCGGCGGCCAGACCGCCGACCCCGGCCTGAACGAAAAGGTGGGTGGGCGGCGAATCACCGAAGGCATCGACGATTTCGCCGGCCATCAGGCCGTAGCCGTGCATGACATCCGTGGGAATCTCGGTATAGCCCGGATAGGACGTGTCGGACACGACCGTCCAGTCGTTCGCGCGTGCCTGCCGGTCGGCGTGGCGGACGGCGTCGTCGTAGTTGCCGGGGACGCGTTCGACGCGCGCACCGTACGCGCGAATGGCCTCGCAGCGGCCCTCGCTGACCGTTTCGTGCACATAGATGATGCATTGGCACCCGAACCGCTGCGCACCCCACGCGACGGAGCGGCCGTGGTTGCCGTCGGTCGCACACGTGACCGTGAACCCTGCCGTGCGGTCCCGCCACCGGCCCGCGAGCAGGTCGGTGCCGGTGGCTTCGATGCCGGCGGCCGAAAGCCGGCGCTGCAGCACACGCATGACGGCATAGGCGCCGCCCAGCGCCTTGAAGCTGCGCAGACCGAAGCGGCCGCGCTCGTCCTTGTAGTGCAACCCGGCCAGGCCGAGCGTGGCGGCCAGGCCGGGCAGTGCCCGCAACGGCGTGGGCGCATAGCCGGGCCAGCCGGCGATCTCGCCACGCGCGGCGGCGAAGCCGTCCGCCGACAGCACCGCCGCCGCCGTGTCCGGGTAGGGCGCCTGCGCGGCGGCCGCCAACGGATTGGCGGCCGCAACGATCCCCGGTGCGGTGAGCGGTGCGGTCGGGGTCACGGTTTACTTCACCTTGTCGATGTTGGCGAGCATGGCTTCCATCATCGCCACGCCGTCGTCGCCGAGTTTCTCGGCGATGATCTTGCGCACGGCGGGTTGGGACGCCTTCGCGAAGGCTTCGAGTTCCGCGGGATCCACGGCATTGATCTTCATCTTCTGGGCGAGTTTCGGCAGG
>JAUIAI010000697.1 GCA_030425615.1 Gammaproteobacteria bacterium | reverse complement strand
CCTGGAAGAACGTGGAGGCGCTCAATGCCCTGGGGCTGAACGCCATGTTCGTGCCCGAGGCCTATGGCGGCGCGCCCATGTCGTACCGGCTGTACCTGGAGTGCGTGAAGCTGATCTCGGCGGCGTGTGCGTCCACCGGCATCATCTACGCCACCAACTTCCACGGCATGAAGCCGCTGATCGATTTCGGCAGCGACGAACAGAAGCAACGCCTGCTGCCCGCCATTGCCGAGGGCGGGCTGGGGTCGCTGGCCATCACCGAGGCCGACGCCGGCTCGGACGCCACCGGCATGAAGACCCGCTTCACGCCGGAGGGCGATCAGATCGTGATCGACGGCGGCAAGCTCTTCATCACCAATGGCGACGTGGCCGACCGCCTGCTGGTGTTCGGCAAGTGGAGCGAGATCGACGACCCCAAGGGCGCCATCTCGGCGCTGGTACTCGAGAAGGGCACGCCCGGGTTCTCGGTCGTGCGGCGCGAGAAGAAGATGGGCCACCGGGCCTCGTCAACCTGCGCGATTGCGTTCGAGGGTGCGCGGGTGCCGCGGGCCAACCTGCTGGGCGAGCCGGGCGACGGCCTGAAGATTCTGTTGGCCTCGCTGAACAAGAGCCGCCCGAGCGTGGCCGCGCATGCGCTGGGTATCGCGCGCGCGGCGTTTCACGACATGGTGGCCTACATGAACGAGCGCGAGCAGTCGCGCCGCAAGATCATCGACTTCCAGGGCAACCAGTTCCTGCTGGCCGATCTGGCCTCGGAGCTCGCCATGGTGGAGGCCTGGCTGGATCACGTGGCCACCCTGGTGGACGGCGGCGAGACCGACTTCGGCCTGCAGGCGTCCATCGCCAAGATGCGTGCCTCCGAGCTGGCCATGCGCATGGCCACCGAGGCGGTGCAGATGCACGGCGGCTACGGCTACATCAGCGACTATCGCGTCGAGCGTCTGATGCGCGACGCCAAGATCACGCAGATCTGGGAAGGCACGAACCAGGTTCACCGCCAACTGATCGGCAGGAGTTTCAGGGTATGACGGATTCATCTCACGGCATCCGGCGCGTGGGTGTTTGCGGTGCCGGCGGCACCATGGGGGCCGGTATCGCCATCGTGGCGGCGCGCGCGGGTTTCGAGACGGTGGTGCAGGACGCCTCGGTGGAGTCGCTCGCCAGGGCGCGCGCCCAGACCGACAAGTTCTTCGCGAAGTCGGTGGAGCGGGGCAAGCTCACGGCCGACGAGCATGCGGCGGTGATGGCGCGCATTACCCCCGCTGACGGCCTGGCGGATCTGGCCGGGTGCGATCTGGTGATCGAGGCCGTGTTCGAGGACCTGCCCACCAAGCAGGCATTGTTCAGGGAGCTGAACGGCATCCTGGCGCCCGAGGCGCTGCTGGCGTCGAACACCTCCACCTTGTCCATCACGCAGATTGCCTCGGGCTGCGGGCGCGAGGACAAGGTCATCGGCCTGCACTTCTCCCTGCCGGCGCAGCTGATGAAGCTCATCGAGGTCTCGCCCGGGCTGAACACCGCGGATGAAACCCTGAAGCGCGCCTGGGCCTGGACCGAGGCGGCCGGCCAGCGGCCGGTCCTCACGCAGGACAAGCCGGGCTTCATCCTGAACGCGCTGCTGGTGCCGTTCAACAACGACGTGATCCGCGCCGTGGAAGCCGGCGTGGCCGAGCCCGCCGACATCGACCGCGCCATCAAGCAGGCGCTCGGCTACAAGATGGGGCCGCTGGAACTCATCGACCTCATCGGCCTGGACACGCAGATCCGGCTCTGCGAGGCGTTCTATCCGGTGACCCTGGACCCGCGGGCCTCGGCACCGCCGCTGCTGCGCCGCAAGGTGGCCGCGGGCCACCTCGGGCGCAAGTCCGGGCGGGGGTTCTTCACGTACGACGGCGGGGCGATGTTCGGGAGCTGATGGGTATGGACTACGAAATCAAACAAGCCGGCGAGAGCCGGTCGTTCCCCGGGGGCGACGCGTTCCTGGGCGCATCGAAGGCTGGCGCCCCGGTGCTGGTGCTGCTGGGGGTGCCCTACGCGCCTCAGCCGGATCGCACCGCGGTGCTCGTGGAGCTGGGCACCGAGTGCCTGGGCGTGCACACCGGCGAAGCGGCCGGCACCGAGGGCGGCAATGTGCTGGGCTTCGCGCGCTACCGCAACGGGGACGACCCGCCGTCGCCGCTGGTGGAGCTGGTACGCCAGCCGGGCACGCACCCGGGAGCCATCGAGGCGGCCAGGGCCGTGTTCGAGGCCGCCGGGTTGCAGGTGTCGGTGTGCAGCGACCAGCCCGGGCGAATCGTGGACAGACTCGTGCGCCCGAAGTACAACGACGCGCTGCGCTTCCTGGACGAGGGCCTGGCCACCGCGGCCGACATGGACCTCACCTGCCGCCTGGGGCTGGGCTACCCGGACGGACCCATCGAGCGGGTGGAGCGCGGCGGGCTGGCGAATCATTACGATGTGTGCGCGGCGCTTTCCGAGGTGCTGCAGAGCCCGTCGTTCAAGCCGGCGCGGCGCGCGGTGGTGGCCAGGGCGCGGAAGTCGTAGGGGGGCGGTTGGCGCCGGCGCCTCCGGCGGGCGCCATGTGAGGCTTCTTGCCGTTGCGCACGGGGTGGATCAGCGGTTTCAACGATCAATTCGAAGGTTTGGAGACGTATCAGCATGAGCAGTGCCAAGACGGCCGAGGGCATCCTCGCGATCTGGAACG
>JAUIAI010000696.1 GCA_030425615.1 Gammaproteobacteria bacterium | reverse complement strand
TCCACAACCGGCGCGAGCTGGTTGCGGCGCTCGACGCGATCTTCGCCCGCCGGACCCTCGACGAGTGGCGCGCGCGCTTCGGCACGCTCGAGGCGCCGTGGGCACCGATGCAGACGGCCGCGGAGCTGCACGACGACCCGCGTTTCGCCACCCAGGCCGGCAGGCGTAGGAACTGGCCCGAGCTGGCGAAGATCGTCGGCGAGTGGCTGGAGTCGTTCGACAGCGTGGACGAGGCGGTCGAGGCTCTGAGCGCCGCGCGCGTTCCGAACGTGCCGATGTTGAATCCCGAAGAGGTGATCGAGCATCCACATCTCGCCGCGCGGGAGGCGTTCCCGGCCGTCGCACATCCGGTGGCGGGCAGCACGCGCGTCACGGCCACCCCGTTCCGATTCGACGGTGCGCCGATCAATCCCGCCGGCCCGGTGCCGTGGCGTATCGGCGAACACACCGACCAGGTGCTTCGTGAACGCCTCGGCTATTCAGCCGAGAAAGTGGCCGCACTCCTGGAGCGGGGCGTCGTCCGGATACCTTGAGCGCTCATCTCCGGTTCTCGAGGCGGGCGATTGCGAGGGTGAGGCCGTCCACGAGTCGACGCGCCTCGTCCGCGGAGAGTTCGAGTTCGACGTTGGCGACGATATCGGAGTCCCGCAACCGCTCGTCATGGAGCTCCAAGCCCGTGAGATCCAGCCCGGAGCGCACCTGCCAGACCTCCAGGTTGACCGTTCCGGGATGCACATCGGGAAGAACCTCGATGAAACCCTGACGATAGTCGACACTGGCACATCGGATCTTCTGTCCTGAGTTCACATCCGCCCTCCTTCAAGAACACATTCGAGCGGAGGCAGCCCGTGCCGGGCCTTCATGTGCCCCGTCGTGCCTCCCCGGGCGACGAATGCGGTGCGGCGTCGTCGTAGGCCGCAGGCACCGGAATCTCGCCCGCCTGCAGAGTCTCCTGTTCGAGCAGGCGTCGTGCGCCGTCGTCGAGTTGACCTCGGTTGGACGCCAGAATCGCGAGGGCCATGGCGCGCGCCGAACCGGTGAGCTCACGCACGGCGCAATCGATCTCTCGTGCGGTCTCCTCGCTGTATTCGCGGGGCTGCGGCATCATGGCTCGCTCACCGAGGAAGGACTGGCGCTGCGCCTCGTAAGCCACCTGCCCCAGCGCCTCGTGCATACCGAACTGCACCACCATGCTGCGCGCGATATCGGTGATCTTCTGCAGGTCGTCCGCGGCGCCGGTCGATATCTCCTCGAACACGAGTTGCTCGGCGGCCCGCCCGCCGTAGAGAACCGCCATCTTGCGAACGAGTTCCCTGCGTGTCATCAGATAGCGGTCCTCCGTGGGACGCTGGATCGTGTAGCCGAGCGCTCCCACACCGCGCGGGATGATAGAGATCTTGTGCACCGGATCGCTGCCAGGCAGCGCCCGGGCCACGAGCGCGTGACCCATCTCGTGATAGGCGATCACTTCGCGCTCATGAGGGTTGAGCAGACGGTTGCGCTTCTCGAGACCGGCGACGATCCGCTCGACGGCGGCCGTGAAATCGTTCATTCCAACCGACTGGGCACCGCGCCGCGTGGCCAGCAGCGCGGCCTCGTTGACGAGATTGGCCAGATCCGCGCCGGTGAAGCCGGGCGTCAGCGCGGCCACCTGACCGGCGTCGACGTCGCTGGCCAGACGGATCTTCCTGAGATGAACGTTCAGGATCGCCACCCGTCCCGGCCTGTCCGGCTTGTCCACGAGGACCTGCCGGTCGAAGCGCCCGGCGCGCAACAACGCCGGATCGAGGATTTCCGGCCGGTTGGTCGCGGCCAGCAGTACGATGCCTCGCTGCGGATCGAAGCCGTCGAGTTCGGAAAGGAGCTGGTTCAGCGTCTGCTCCTTCTCGTCGTGGCCGCCGCCGATGCCGCCGATCGTGCGCGCTCGACCGAGCGCATCCAACTCGTCGATGAAGATGATGCACGGCGCCGACTTGCCGGCCTGCTCGAAGAGATCGCGCACACGCGCTGCTCCGACACCGACGAACATCTCTACGAACTCTGATCCGCTGATCGAGAAGAACGGAACACCGGCCTCGCCGGCAACGGCACGCGCCAGCAGCGTCTTGCCCGTCCCCGGCGGACCCACGAGCAGGATGCCCTTTGGCATGCGTGCGCCGAGACGCCCGTAGTCGCCCGGGTTCTTGAGGAACGCGACGATCTCCTGCAGCTCGGCTTTCGCCTCGTCGACTCCGGCAACGTCGTCGAACGAAACCCTGATATCGGTCTCGACATAGACCTTGGCCCGGCTTTTGCCCACGCTCATCAGACCACCGAAACCCTGCCGCTCCGCCATACGTCTGATCACGAACATCCAGATCACGACGAAGAAGAGCACGGGCACCACCCACGAGAGCACGTCACGCAGGAAGGTGCTCTCGACGACGCCCGAGTACTCGACTCCGGCGCGCAACAAGACGGTCATTCTCGAAGGGCTGGCGCAGCTCCAGTTCGAGGAGAACGGGACCACCCCGCTGATCCGGGCGCTCAACGACACCCGCACCCGGGTCATCGAGCCCAACGCCGGCATGAACCCCGTCGTCGTGCTCTTCACCGACGGCATGGAGGACGGCGACCCCGAGGACGAGGGCAACGCCTTCGAGCAGGCCGTCGCCGGCTATGCGGATCGCGAAGGCGAGCCGATTCCCGTCATCATCATCCACCTT
>JAUIAI010000695.1 GCA_030425615.1 Gammaproteobacteria bacterium | reverse complement strand
CTGGCGGTGGAGGCTGCGGGAGCGCTGGCATCCATCTTCCCGATCAGTGTCCGGTACTGCGAGAGCGTCAGGTCGCTGGTGCAGCATTTCGGCGCGGGCGACTGATCCGGTCCCTTCCACGGTACGCTGCACTGCGCATTCAATGGCGTGTCGACGATGTTCGTCGTCGTGTGCAGGTCGCACTCGGAGTGACGGCAGACCAGTTCGCCATCCCTGGTGAAGGTGACGTCGCATTCCACGATGCCGGCGCCCATCCTGGCGCCGGCTTCATAGGATTCCCGGGTGTGTTCAGGGAACTGCAAGGGCGCGCCCCGGTGCGCGATCGAGAAGTCGGTGCGATAGAAGGGGCCCTTGGCGCACTGCTGGAGCCGGCGCTTCAGCGACCCGTCCCGCATACCGTCGACCAGATAGAACGGCCGAGGCCCGAGTTCGACGTTTCCGGCCGGATCACCATGGACGTGACCACCATCCTCAGCCCACGACGGGGTGGATTGGACGAGAAACGCCACGGCGAGCAACCCGGTAAGCGCCTGGATTCGCATCATTCACTCCTGCCCCGGGCAAGACCGGAAACCGGAATGCCAGGGATCAGTACAAGCCTTCAGTCAGCCTGCTTCAATCGTTCGACCATTGCCGCATAGCCTCGCTGTTCAGCATGCTGGAGTGGTGTGACACCATTGCGATCAGCCAGTTCGCGGTTTGCACCAGCGGCCAGCAAAGCATCAAGCACTGCCTGGTGATCGGGGCCGCCATCGCCGAGTACGACCGCCTCGATCACCGCCGTCCAATGAAGATTGTTGACGTGATCGAGCGGCGCTCCCGCCTCGATGAGGCGCTTGACGACTTCGACATGCCCGAGATGCGCGGCAGCAATGAGTGCCGTTCCATCGTAGGGGCTGGTTGTGAGCGACGGATCGTTTCCAAGCTCGATCGCAAGCGACATGAGTTCCGGATCGTCGGCCACCGCCGCGATCGTGACGACGTCATATGCCTGGCTTTCCAGCGCATTCATGTCTGCGCCCGCCTCTGCCAACGCCCGAAGTGCCTCGTCGTTCGAGGCGAAAGCCGCGACATGCGCGGGTGTACGGCCCCATGCATCGCGCGCGTTCACATCGGCACCGCCTTCCGCCAACTGGCGGATCAGACTGACGTCTCCCATGTGAGCGGCAGCGAACAGGCCCTCATAGCCGGCGATCTCGCGATCCGAAGGTGCGGTCTGAGCCGATGCACTTGTCGCGAAGGCAAGCAAACAGGCAGCGATTGTCGAGCGAAGCATGACAGGCCCTCCCTTGTCCGTTGTGAGGAAGGTCCGCACAGATCGTGCACGGACCAGGATTGATCACTCCGCGCCAATCGCGTCGAGGCCGGCGCGGGCGCACTCTGCATCCACCGCACCCGAGGGCGCGCCCCCGACGCCGATACCGCCCACGAGCGCGCCGCCGATCCTGATCGGAAGGCCGCCGGCCTGGATGACGAGACGGGCATCCATGTCACGCAGCCCGTTGTTCTGCGGATTACCGGCAATGAAGTCCGCCAGCCCGGCGGAGTCCCGGCCAAGCGAGGCCGAGGTGAAGGCCTTTCCGGTCGCACTCGAGCCAGTATGCGGTCCGGAGTTGTCTGCCTTCTGAAGCACCTTGGTCGCACCATCCCGGGCGACGACCGCGACGCTGACCCTGTGCCCTTTCTCTGCGCAGGCAGCCAAAGCAGCGCCGGCAGCCTCGTTCGCCATGGCCAGTGGCAGGTAGGGGCTGGTCGGCAGGTCCTGGGCCATGGCGGCCCCCGACACGATGAAAGCGGCTGCGAGTATGGTTTGTCTGAGCATTTCAGTCCTCCTTCGGTTCGGATGGAGGAAGACTACCGATACCCCGTGCCGGGGTTGTATTCGGAGATCGGCCAGTGGAATCCGTAGTTCTACGGAGCACCATTCGCGTCGATCCAGAACCGGGTCAGTTCGGCCGGTGAGGTCGTGCCGAGTTTCGAGCCAATGGCTGACCTGTGGCTCTCGACGGTACGCGGCGACAGCTCAAGGGCATCTGCGATCTGACGTGTCGCAAAGCCTCGTGCGACAAGCCCGAGGATCTCCTTTTCCCGTCCGGTCAGGCGTTTCATCAAAGCCAGGGTTTCGGAGCGTTCCGCCTGCTGCTGAAACCTCTCAACCAACGCGGCCTGTCCTTTCTGGATCGCGTCGATCAGATCCTGTTCGTCAACCGGCTTGGACAGGAAATCGATGGCGCCGTTGCGGAAGGCTTTGCGGCAGGCCTCGATATCGCCATGGCCGGAGATGATCACCGTTGGCCAGTCGACGCCGCTCGCGCGCAGTCTTTCCTGCAGTTTAAGTCCCGAAATCGCCGGCATGCGGATATCGATGACAAGGCATCCCGGTGTGAGTGAACCGACATCGCGCAGGAACGCTTCCGGACCCGGATAGGCCATGGCCGGGATATCGATCGTTGACAGCAGCAGACAAAGCGCCTGCCGCACGGCGGCGTCGTCATCGACGAGATACACGGGTACGTTCATTACTGCTTCCGCCAGTCAGCTTTCCCGCGGCAGCGTCAGCCGAAAGCGGGCACCCTGAGGCTGGGCAACGACCGAAAGATCGCCGCCTGCACGCTCTGCGAGCCGTTGGCTAAGGACGAGTCCGAGCCCGGTGCCATTTTCACGGGTGGTGGCAAAGGGTGTAAACAGCTTCGCCGTCATTGCGT
>JAUIAI010000694.1 GCA_030425615.1 Gammaproteobacteria bacterium | reverse complement strand
GACCCCCATGAACGCACCGGTGCCCAGCGAGAGTTGACCCGCGTAGCCCATCAGGATGTTCAGCCCGATGGTCGCCAACGCGAAGATCAGGAACGGCGTCATGATGCTGTTGAGCAGGAACTCGCCCGAATCCGAGGAGAAGCCGTACAGCGGAACGACGATGAACGCCGCCAGCAGGATCACGAGCAGGCCTATGCGGTCCTGGCGGATGGGGAAGACCGCCTGGTCGTCCTTGTAGGTGGTCTTGAACTGACCGGTTTCGCGATAGAACATGGATTCGTCTTCTCAGCAGGCGGTTAGATTCGCTCGATGATCTTCTCGCCGAACAGGCCCTGGGGCCGGAACAGCAGGAAGACCAGCGCGACCAGATAGGCGAACCAGGATTCGACCCCGCCGCCGAGCAGGCTGCCCCAGTAGATCTCGAACAGCTTCTCCGAGATGCCGATGATCAGACCGGCCACGATGGCCCCCGGCACCGACGTGAAGCCGCCGATGATCAGCACCGCCAGCGCCTTCAGCGCGATGACCTCGAGCGCGAAGGAGACGTCCGACCGGGCGCCCCACATGATGCCGGTGACCAGCGCCACCAGACCGGCGGCGAACCAGACGATGGCCCAGATCTGGTTCAGCGAGATGCCCACGGACAGCGCGGCCTGGTGATCGTCGGCCACGGCGCGCAGCGCACGGCCGATCCGGGTCTTGGAGAAGAACAGCGCCAGCGCCGCCACCATGAGGCCCGCGATGACCACCGCCGCGATGTCCAGGTGCTCGAAGAAGACCACGCCGCCCAGCATCTCGACATCGGTCGCGCCGGTGGGCAGCCCGATCTCCTCGGTGATCATGGTCTTGTTCTCGCCACCGAAGATGAACTGACCGAGCCCGGTGAGGAAGCGCGCGAGACCGATGGTGGCCATCAGCAGGATGGCCTCGTGCTGGTTGACCAGCGGCCGCAGCACCACCCGCTCGATACCGACGGCGAGCAGCCCCATGACGCCGAGTGTGAGCAGGACCGCGAGCCAGGCCGGCGCGCCGGCCTCATAGAGGCCGACGAGCGTGAGCCCGGCGAACACCACGAGGATGCCCTGCGCGAAGTTGAACACGCCGGAGGCCTTGAAGATGAGCACGAAGCCCAATGCGATGAGCGCGTACAGCGTGCCCTGCACGAAGCCCGACCAGAGCACCTGCGTGAGGAAGCTCAGGTCGCCGAACATGTCGGCGAACGGGCCGATGAAGATGGAATAGAGGATTTCACCCATGACCGCGCCCTCAGTGCGAAACGCCGAGATAGGCGTCGATCACGTCCTGGTTGGCCTGGACTTCGGCCGGGGTCCCGTCGGCGATCTGCTTGCCGTAGTCGAGCACCACCACGCGGTCGGACAGATCCATCACCACGCCCATGTCGTGCTCGATGAGGGTGATCGTGGTGCCGAACTGCTGGTTCACGTCCAGGATGAACCGACTCATGTCTTCCTTTTCCTCGAGGTTCATACCCGCCATGGGCTCGTCGAGCAGCAGCAGCTCGGGCTCCATGGCCAGCGCCCGGGCGAGCTCGACACGCTTCTGCAGGCCATACGGCAGGCGGCCGACCGGCGTCTTGCGGATCGACTGGATCTCGAGGAAGTCGATGATCTCCTCGACCCGCTGGCGGTGCTCGACCTCTTCGGCCATCGCCGGCCCGAAGCGCAGGCATTGCCAGAAGAAGCCGCGGTGCATGCGCAGCGTGCGTCCGGACATGATGTTGTCCAGCGTGGACATGCCCCTGAAGAGCGCCACGTTCTGGAACGTGCGGGAGATGCCCTGGCTGGCCGCGACGTACGGTCTCATGGCCTGACGGACCTCCCCCTTGTAGGCGATGGTGCCCTCCTGCGGGTGATAGAAGCCGTTGATGCAGTTCAGCATCGAGGTCTTGCCGGCGCCGTTGGGGCCGATGATTGCCCGTATCTCACCCTTGCGGACGTCGAACGAGACGTTCGTGATCGCCTTGACGCCGCCGAAGGACAGCGAGATGTTCCTGACGTCGAGCAGGATTTCGCCCGGCGCGATTTCCTTGGACACTACGCAGCCTCCTGAACGGCGGAGAAGGTCTTGGCGTCACGGATCTTCACCGTGGCCTTGAGCGACCCGGAGCGGCCGTCCTCGAACGTGACCGGGGTCTCGATCTCCCGCTCGGTCGAACCATCGTAGAGCGCCTCAATGAGCGGCGCGTAGCGTTCGGCGATGAAGCCCCGGCGCACTTTCTGGGTACGCGTGAGTTCGCCGTCGTCGGCATCCAGTTCCTTGTGCAGGATGAGGAAGCGGTGCATCTGCGAGGCCGCCATCATCGGGTCGGCGGCGAGATCGGCGTTCGCCTTCTCGACGCAGTCGCGGATGAGTTCGTAGATCTCTTCGCGATTGGCCAGGTCGACGTAGCCGGCGTAACCGATCTGACGCCGCTCCGCCCAGTTGCCGCAGGCCGGGTAATCGATGTTGATCATCACCGTGGCCTTGTCGCGGCCGTCGCCGATGGCCACCGCCTCCTTGATGTACGGGAAGAACTTGAGCTTGTTCTCCAGGTACTTAGGCGCGAACATCTGGCCGCCGGCGAGCTTGCCGACGTCCTTGGCGCGATCGATGATCTTCAGGTGTCCGTCCGTGTCGAGATAACCGGCATCGCCGGTGTGGTACCAGCCCTCGGCGTCCTTGACCTCGGCGGTGGCCTCGGGGTTCTTGTAGTAC
>JAUIAI010000693.1 GCA_030425615.1 Gammaproteobacteria bacterium | reverse complement strand
GCCATCGGCTGTTTCGTAGAGACCGTAGAGCGCATTGCCGCCCCAGGTTCGCTCACGCGTCGGCTCCGGCGCCCTTCGCTCGGCGAACACCCTGCCGGTGATGTTGGGGGTCCAGGCCATCAGCGCGTCCTGCATCGACAGGTCGATGTAGTCCCCCTGGCCGGTCTCCCGGGCACGAAGCAGCGCCATGAGGATCCCCGAGAGCGCCGTCAGCGAGACCGCCATGTCCGCCATGGCGATGGCAGGCAATGTCGGCTTTCCGTCACGTCCCAGCGTGAGCGAAGCAACGCCCGATTGCGCCTCGACGGCGATGTCATGGGCCACCCGGTGCGACAAGGGGCCGGTCTGGCCGAAGGCGCTGATGGAGCAGTAGACGATATGCGGCGCGCGCGCGCAGACCGTGTCGTAATCCACGCCCAGTCGTCCGGCCACGCCCGGTCGATAGGACTCGACGATGACGTCGGATTTCTCGGCAAGCCGCAGCAGCAACTCGCGGGCGACGTCGTTCTTGAGATCGAGCGCGACGCTGCGCTTGCCGCGATGCGTGTTGCGGAAGTAGACGCTCTCGCCCCCTTCCCGGAAGCCGATGTTTCGGTTGGGTTCGCCGGCCCCCGGCGGCTCGATACGCCAGACCTCGGCACCGTGGTCCGCCATGGTCATGGTCATGTGCGGGCCCGGCAGATACATTGACAGATCCAGGACCCGGACACCCTGCAGCTTCATCGGGTTCTCTCCGAAACGGGGCTAACGCCCCTGGAAGCGCGGCGCGCGCTTCTCGCGGAACGCGCGCTGCCCCTCCTTGTAGTCTTCGCTCTCGAAACAGGCCTGCACGGCGGCGTCCACCGCCGCCACGTCCCGCTGACCGTCACTCAGACACGCCTGGCGGATCGCGAGTTTGGCCGCCGCCATGGTGAGCGGCGCATTGCCGGCGATCATCTCGATCATTTCGTTGGCGCGCGCATCGAGGTCGGATGCGTCGAACGCCTGATGAACCACTCCCATGCGCTCGGCTTCCGAGCCGTCGAAGATGCGGGCGGTCAGGAACAGTTCGGCGGCCCGGGCCGCTCCGATGCGGTCCACCATCTGCTTGGCGCCGTCGAAGGCGTAGCCGAGTCCGAGTCGGGCAGCCGGCATCCGAAAACGTGCATCCCGGGCGCAGTAGCGGATGTCCGAGGAAAGAATGATCCCCAGTCCGCCGCCGAAACAGACGCCATGGATCACCGAGACCACCGGCAGCCGGGTCTCGGCCAGCGCCCGCTGGGCCGCCCTGACCGCGTCACCGTAGGCGCTGACGCCGGCCGGATCGCTTCTCTGGGTCTCGAACTCCGAAATGTCCGCGCCGGACACGAAGGCCTTGTCACCGGCGCCCCTCAGCACAATGACGCGCGCCTCAGGATCCTGTTCGGCCCTGCCGACCGCGTCGGCCACCGTACGCCACATGCCCAGCGTCATGGCGTTACGCTTTTCGGGATTGTCGAAGATCAGCCTGACCTGCGGGCCGTCCCGCTCGACATGCACGACTGCCATTCTCTCGTCTCCTTTGCTGCCTCGCCGCCCGGCGGGTCAGCCCGGCAGCTTGTTGAAGTCCCTCACGCGCCCATGGCGGTGACCTGGCGTGATGAGCCGCGAGGCGGCATGTGGGGCCTCAACAAGCCGTCAGACGACGCCGTCGGCGCGGAAGCGCGCGATGTCGGCCTCGCCGAAGCCGGCCTCGGCGAGGATCTCGTCCGTATGCTCTCCCCACTCCGGCGCCGCGGTCTGCAGCGATGCCGGCGTGCGCGAGAGCACCACCGGCTGGCTGATCAGGTTCATGGTCTGGCCGTTGCTTGCCTTGACCGGCTGAGACGCCTGCAGATGCCGCACCTGCTCGTCCTCGAAGACCTGCGACATGGAGTAAACGGGGCCGGCGGGAACCCCGGCCGCGTTGAGAGAGTCCACCCAGTACTGGACCGGCCGCGTGCGGAAGATCTCGTTGAGTGCCGCATTCAGCGGTTCACGGTTCTGGACCCGAAGCTTCTCGCTGGCATAGCCGGGATCCTCCAGCCACTCGGGCCGGCCCACCGTATCGCAGAGTCTGCGCCAGTTGCCATCGCCCGAGGCGCCGAGGTTGAAGGACCCGTCACTCCCCTCGAACAGGCCCATGGGGCTGCTCGTGGGATGGTCGTTGCCCGCGGGGGTGGGCTCGTCGTGGTCGTTGGTCCAGCGCGCCGCCTGAAAATCCATCATCGCGATCATCGCGTGCAGCAGCGACGACTGAACCCACTGCCCTCTGCCCGAAACCTCGCGCTCCAGAAGCGCCGTCATGATGCCCAGCGCAGCGTACAGACCGGCGCTCGAATCGGCGACGGCCAGTCCGGCGCGCAAAGGCCCCTGACCGGGGAATCCGGTGACGGACATCAGCCCGCCCATCCCCTGGGCGATCTGGTCGAAGCCCGGCCGCTTGGCATAGGGCCCCGTCTGGCCGAAGCCCGAGACGCTGGCCAGGATGATCCTGGGATTTACCTGGGCCAGGCTCTCGTAGTCGAGCCCGAGACGGGCCTTGACGTCCGGCCGCCAGTTCTCCACGAGCACGTCGGCGTCCTGCACCAGACGCATCAGAATCTCCTTGCCGGCCGGCTTCTTGAGATTCAGCGTCAATGCGCGCTTGTTGCGGTTCAGGTTCTGGAAGTCCCCGCCGTGGCGGTTTCCGGCAAACATGTTCTCGTTGGGATCGACCC
>JAUIAI010000692.1 GCA_030425615.1 Gammaproteobacteria bacterium | reverse complement strand
GGCCGAGGAGCCGAACCCGTTCGAAAGCGAGATCGGCTTCATCCTCAGCGAGTCGGGCCGGTACCTCGAGAGGGCACCCGGGCCGGCGGACATCCGGTCGGTCTGGGTGGGTCTGCGCCCGCTGGTGCGGCCTCCCAGCGACTCCGAGGCCGAGACCAAGACCCTCTCGCGCGAACACACCGTGCTCGTCGACCCGTCGGGCCTGACCACGGTCACCGGCGGCAAGTGGACCACTTACCGCGCGATGGCCGAGGACGTCCTGGACGCCTGCGCGGAACGGGGTCTCATCCCGAGACGCGGGGTCGGTGCCACGCATGACCTGCGGCTCGTGGGTGCCACGAACGGCCCGGACCATCCGGTCAGCGCCGCGCCGGGGCCACACCTCTACGGCTCCGATGTCGAAGCGCTGTCAGCACTCCCGGGCGCCCGGCGCTGGCTGGCCGAGGGCCTGACCGAGGCGATGGTGCGCTTCGCCCTGAGATACGAAGGCGCGCGCACGATCGAAGACGTGCTCGCGCGACGCTCGCGCCTGCTCTTCCTGGATGCCGCGGCGGCCATCCGCGCCGCCGACGACGTCGCGGATCTCATTTCATACGAGCGCGGGCATGGCTACGACCCGATGGCGGATCGTGACGCCTTCAAGAAGATTGCAGCCGGCTATTTCTGGCGCCGGTAGCACCGACGGCAGAAGGTATCCCCGGGGACGCGGGGCGTCCCGGGGGTTCAGACGGAGGGACGGTTCCCCTCGTACCGGGCCGCCTCCGCGTCCAGCGGCATCCAGGGCCGGTGACTCTTCATCCAGATGCTCATCACGATCCGCATGGCGTCGCTGTCGTCCAGCGTGCCGACCTTCAGCACGCTCACCTCGGGCACATGGTCCCGGCGCGTGAAGATGGGCGACCCGCAGTCCGCGCAGAACGCCCGGTGCAACGTGTTGCCGCTGTCGACCTGCTTGGTGAAGAGCCTGGGTTCCCCCCGGGTGAAGCGCAGCGCGTCCGTGGGCAACACCGCGTTGGCACTCGCCCCGGCGCCGGACGCCTTCTGACAATCCGTGCAATGGCAGTGCACGATCTTGTCAAGCGGCGTCAGTACCTCGTAGCGAACCGCGCCGCAAAGACAACCGCCGGTATGGTGAACCGATTCGCTCATGGCTCCGTCCCCTCGTTGTGCAAAAAGGGATTATAGAAGCCGGTCAGCGTCGGCACTCGGCCGGCGCGTACTTGGCCCGCAGGTTGCCCTTGGCTCCCGCCTTGGTCGAGCCGGCGGCATTGCAGTTCCAGACGATGATGCCGTTCGGAATCTGCCCGTTCTGCAACGCCGGTCCGTTCTCGCCGTTGACCCGCGGCGCGAGCACCAGCGTTCCGTTGCCTGCCGTGGGCGTGAATCGGATCGTGATCTGTCCGTTGTTGGGGTTGACCCTCACGAACTGGACGTTTGCCGTCGTGATGTCGGGCGCTCCGTTGGCCCCCGGCGCGGAGGCGTTCAACGCGTTGCCCATGGACGCGTTCTCGGTCACGGTGGCCTTCACGCCGGCGGCCAGTGACAGACCCTCCGTCACCTTGGCGCGCACCGTGTAGTCCTGGTAGGCCGGAATCGCCGTGGCGGCCAGAATGCCGATGATCGCGACCACGATCATCAATTCGATGAGGGTGAATCCCTCTTGTTTCCCCGAGCTGGATTAGATGGGTCTTGACCTCTTGTTGGGTTGACTCGAAGCCATGCCGCCCAACGGGTATGACCCCCTTCCAGAAGGCCCAACCGAACGGTGGCGAAACGTCGCCAGACGCAGCAAAGCGCCCGAATGGCACGGAAAATCCCCGCATATCCGCGCATTGCCGGCAACCGTGGGCGGTTCGGTCAGCCGGCTCCGTTGACGCCGGGTGACGACTTCCCGTCGGAGAACGGGTGCGCCGTGGAGGTCAGCCCGGCGTCGCCCGCCCGCCGGCCTCCGCGAGCTTGCGGGCGAGATCTTCCTTGGCGCGTTTCGCGAGCGTGTACATCTGCTGGGCTCCGGTCTCGTACTGCACCGGCCATGCCTGTCCGCGGTAGTCGTACTCGGCCGCGGCATGCAGGGTGAAGAACGGATTGGCCAGATGGGGACGCGCCAGCGCGACAAGGTCGGCGCGACCGGACACGAGCAGCGTATTGGCCTGGTCGGCCGTGGTGATCGCACCGACGGCCATCGTGGCCATGCCCGTCTCGAGGCGGATCTGCTCCGCGAACGCCGCCTGATACATGCGCCCGTACACCGGCCGGCTGGCCGGATCGGTCTGCCCCGTGGAGACGTCGATGAGGTCGCATCCGGCTCCCCGGAGGGCACGCGCCACCTCGACCGATTCGGCGCCCGTCTGGCCGCCGTCTATCCAGTCCGTGGCGGACAGACGCACGCTCATCGGCTTGTGCCCGGGCCAGACGGCGCGCACCGCCTCGAAGACCTCGAGCGGGAAGCGCATGCGGCGCTCGAAGTCGCCGCCGTACTCGTCGTCGCGGTGGTTGGCGGCGGGCGACAGGAAGCTCGAGAGCAGGTAGCCGTGGGCCATGTGCAGCTCGACGCAGTCGAAGCCCGCGCGCTCGGCGCGCTGGGCGCCGGCGACGAAGTCTTCGCGCACCTTGTCCATGTCGGCGCGCGTCATCGCGCGCGGCACGTGCCAGCCCTCGTCGAAGGGCTCGGCCGACGGGCCCAGGGTCTGCCAGGCGGTCGCGCCCTTCAGCGGGTCGTCGCCC
>JAUIAI010000691.1 GCA_030425615.1 Gammaproteobacteria bacterium | reverse complement strand
CGTGCCGAATGCTGGGAAGCCGACCAGGACCCGAACCGTGCGCCCACGGCCGAGGAGAAGCTGCGCGGTGCCGGCACGGATCGTTCGATCGGCGCCTGTGTGTTCGTGGACGTGCTGCGCGAGGCGGATGCCCGGGCCGTGGCCGGCGAAATTGCCACACAGTGCCGGGCGCTCGGTGAGGCGCTGGGTCCGGCGCCCGAGATCGGCGTCTACCGGTTCCTGAGCGAGCTGGAGACCGAGTGACTGACCTATAGGGGCAGGCGGGAAGCTCGGACCCGGCGAGCAGTGCCACGGCGTCACATGGGTTGACGGTGACCTCGCTTCTTTGCCCGGGAGAGACCGTAGAACACGAGCAACAGGAGCACGGGCACCCCGTGTGCAAGCCCAAGCGCAATCAGAGCCGCTCTGAAGTACGCGTCCTGAATCTGGTCCGGCGGGGGAATCCTTTCCACGACTCGGATGCATACGGGTAAGCCGCCACCTCCAACTCCCTCCTGCAACAACCGAAGATAACGTTGCACATCACGCGAAGCGCGCTGCCGGAAGTATCGGCTTTCGTCATCCGCCGTCAGGCTGTCTTCGATCCATGCCGGACTGTCGTTCGAGCCTAGCCAGGTGCACTGGTCACCCGACCGAACCGCGCGTTCCACCGCCTCCCGGCCCGCCTGCCGGGAGACCCATGGCATGACCTGCCAGGTCGTGGAAGGATCCCTGTTCGAGAGCCTGGCTTCCTGCGTGCTCCGCAAGCCTCCGACCGTCTCGCGGAACGCCATCGACGGCATGACCCTGGCGTTCTCGATGAAGTAGACACCCTCTGCCTCTGCCTGCGGCAGTTCATCGGGCACGGACAGCGCCACGGGTGGGTGGCGATGCAGCCAATAGGCGCCGTCCGCGACGTAGAGCAGAACCTGCAGGGGCACGAGATGGCAGATGGCCAGACCGGCGAGATAGAAGTTCGCCAACTCGGTCTCGACGGGGCGGGCACCGCCCAGGGCCTCGATGAGGCTTTCGAGCTTCGATCCGATTCGCTGGTAACCCACCAGGGCGGTAAGCGAAGCCACGGCGACGACGACGGCGCCGGCTCCGGAGTTCACGACGGCCGATACGGGCAGCGCCAACAGCAGCACGCACCCGGCCACAAGCACGAAAAGGCCATGTGAAAGAACGATGTAGGTTACGTGAACCAGTCTTGCGGATCCCACGTGAGTGTCCATCCCGGTGGCAAACCGCCTGCTGATCCGCCCGCCGTTCAAATTGTCTAGTATGCGAAAGGGCGGCGAAGCCGCTGCCTCGGAGACAAGCCATGCCCGTGATCCCCCCGCCGGCGAAGGTCGGCGACACCCTCGACGACATCCTTACCCCCGCGCTGATCATCGATCTCGACGCGTTCGAGGCCAATCTCGACCGGCTTCGTGCCCGCTGCGAGACCTTCGGCGTGCGCCTGCGCGCGCACGCCAAGACGCACAAGTCGGCCGACATCGGCCTGCAGCAGATGAGCCGCGGCGGCGCCTGCGGCGTGTGCTGCCAGAAGGTGTCCGAGGCCGAGGCCATGGTGGCGGGCGGCGTTCCGGACGTGCTGGTCTCGAACCAGGTGATCGGTGCCGCGCGCATCGCGCGGCTGGTGGCGCTGGCGGGCAGGGCGCGCGTGATCGTCTGCGTGGACGATGCCGGCAACGTGGACGAACTGGCCGAGGCCGCGGCGGCGGCCGGGGTGACGCTCGAATGCCTGGTGGAGATCGACACCGGCATGGGCCGCTGCGGGGTGCGGCCCGGCGCAGAGGGGGTGGCCCTGGCGCAACGGGTGGCCGGTCATCCGTCGTTGCGGTTCTCCGGGCTTCAGGCCTATGACGGCCGCGCACAGCACGTCTACGACTTCGACAAGCGCCGGGCCCGCATCGAAGGGGTGGTCGCCGCCACGCGCGACACCGTGGCCGCGCTGAAGTCAGCCGGGCTGGACTGTGCCATCGTGGGCGGGGCCGGCACCGGCACTTATGCGTTCGAGGCCTCCTCCGGCGTCTACAACGAGCTGCAATGCGGCTCCTACGTCTTCATGGACGTGGACTACGGTCGCGTGCAGGAGGCGGACGGCGCTGGCTTGAGCGAGTTCGCCCAGAGCCTGTTCGTGCTCTCCACCGTCATGTCGGTGGCCGTACCGGGCACGGCCGTATGCGATGCCGGCCTGAAGGCGCTGTCCACCGACAGTGGCCCGCCGGTGGTCTTCGGCCGGGAGGATCTCGAGGTGTCCGGGGTCTCGGACGAGCACACGATTCTCCTGGACCCCGGCGATTCCCTTTCGCTCGGGCAGCGCGTGAAGCTCGTTCCCGGGCATTGCGATCCCACCTGCAATCTGCACGACTGGTACGTCGGCGTGCGAGACGGCCGGGTGGAAACCGTCTGGCCGGTGAGCGCGCGCGGCTGCGTGGTGTGAATCCGAATCCGAAGGCGGCGGGTTCGCGCCGTCAAACCTGGAGACCCGACATGAACAAGCCCGCTGATCCACACCCCGGTTTCCCTTCGACAGGCCTGCCGCGCGAGCAGGTCATGGCCGAACTCGAAGCTGCGCGCGCGAACGACGCCGACTGGCGGGGCGGCCGGGTGCCGCTGTTCGTCTTCAAAGGTAGCGAGGCGGTCAGCGAGATCGGTCAGGCCGCGTTCGACGCCTACTTCCACGAGAACGCGCTGGGCGGCGCGCGGGCGTTCCCGAGCGTCGCCGGCTTCGAGCGC
>JAUIAI010000690.1 GCA_030425615.1 Gammaproteobacteria bacterium | reverse complement strand
CTCCGCATCACCGATACCCGCCTTCTTGGCCAGGGTCGCGTATTCCTGCATCATCAGAACGATACGCGCTTCGGGATCGGCGGCACGGAGCGCCTCGCTGATTGCACGTGCGCGCGCGACGTACTTCTCCGGGCGCCACTCGTACTCATGGCGATCCAACTCGTTCCCGAGCTCCCACCGCAGGACTCCCAGCTCGGGCTCGGGATCGAGTTCAGCGACGAGGTCGACGATCCGACGTGTCTCCGCCTGTAGTGCAGCGATCGGTAGTTCCTTTCGGTACCTGCCCGAGAGGTTCAGAACCATCCAGGCCTGGCCCTGCGCCGCCCTCACCCAGCGCAGGAATTCGCCGACGCCAAGCGTGTTTCGCCACGGCCCGGCCCAGTCGAAGATTTCGTAAGCCTTCCGAGACGATGGATCACCGATGCCGGCGAGCCAGTCGTAGACATTGGAAATCGTGCCGCCCGGAAACCGGTACACGGCGCCCGGGAAGGCGCGCATCAGTTCCAGCGGCTCTTCATAAGGCGCATGACGCGTCTCGTCCCAGAATGAACGCTGGACCTCGAACAGTTCGTAATTGAACCCGAAGAATTCCGGCCCGATACGCTTGAAAGGCTCGGGCTTGGCCACGGCCGAGGTGACGTCCTTCGCCTTGTCGACCCCGGAGGAGCCGCAACCCGTCTTCGCGCACGCATTCAGGGCGGGCAACGCCGCCAAGCCCGCCAGCAGGCGCCGCCGTCCGGGTTCGAGCCGTACAGCGATACGGGGCTCATCTGCCGTCAAGACCTCACCCGCCCGCCGGACCCGCGATGGGGTTCGGTCCCTTGTGCTCAGCCCGCCATCGCCAGGCGATCAGGCCGAGTGTCAGCATCGCAAGCAATTGCTGACTCGGCACTACGGAGATTCCATCCCAATAGAAGGCCATGACCGGCATGACCGTCACGGATGCCAGCAAAGTACGGCACAGCGCGCGATCATGACCAGGCCTGGCCAGCATCGTCAGCCGGTGCGCCGTCCGCCACGCCCAGGCAAACACGGCCATGAACACGATTAGCCCGATCAGGCCGAGATCCCACAGGATCGAGGCCACCGTGGTCTGGCCGACGAGCTTATTCGGGTAGATATCGTTGATATGGCCCGTGTTCGGCACCTTACCGTCGCCGCCATAAGAACTTCCGAGGCCGTGACCGAAGAGTGTGCCGAGGGGGTCGTGGAATCCGTGCTCCTGGATCCAGAACGTCAAGACGGTAAAACGATTGAGTCCAAGGCCGCCGAAATAGCCGACGTTTCCGAAGTTGTAGTCGATGTTGTCCTGGATCCGTTCCGCGAAACTCAGATTCTGGGAGTCGGGCACCTGGATGACGATATAGATGTAGACGAATATGCCAATGAGACCGGCTGTCAGTACGCTGCCGCCCAGGAAGGCAAGGGGCCGCTTGACCACCATATCCAGGTAGGTCATCGCGAGCGCCAGCGGCAGCAGCACGACCACCACCTTGGTCTCGCCCAGCCCCAGCGGAATCGCCGAGACAATGAACAGGAACCAGAACCTGCCCGCGGACATCGCCCCGTCGCGCTTCGCACTGAGCAGATACATGAGTACCAGCACCAGATAAAGCGCCATCACCGAACTGCTACCGCCGCCGCGCAGATTCCCTTCAAAGGTACCGACGACGATGTCGAGCGCGACGAAACCCTGCAGCTCAGCGTTGACGATTTCCACGTGCGGGACCATGACGAATCGGTAGTACAACGCGAGCGGCAATTGGCAAACAGCCAGTACGCCAAGAAAGACGGTCCAGCGCCAGACGGTCTTCCTTTCGAAGGGCACCACGGCGAGCGCGAACATCACTCCCCAGAACTGGAAGTACCGCTTGATCCCGGCAAAGATCTCGAACAGCGCACCGTCAGAGAAGAACGAAAGCCCGATCGCCCAGACGAGGAACAAGACACCTACCCAGACGAACGCGGGTGTCCCGTGGCGGGGTTGCCGGCGCCCCAGCGCCGGATAGAGCATTGCCGCGCCCAGCAGGAAGAAACCGAGGATGGAGAACAGCCACCCGGTCTTCGTGAGATCGGGTACGAACATGAACAACGGTCCGCTGACGAGCAGAACGCCCACCAGAATCGCCCACACGGCAACCTGTAATGCATTCAGCAACAGCAGACCGAATACCGCGCCGACGGAGACCGCGATCAGGAACGGATTACCCGTGGCCGCCACCAGCCCAAGCATGACGCCGGCAATGGCGAATCCCACTGCGATGAAGAACGGCGTGAGTTGCTCAGCCGTGGGCAGATAAAAGTGGAAGTCGCGGCTGGCCAATGGAGCGGCACCTCGTCATGTCCGGCGCCCGGCCCGCCCAACCAGGGCCGCCGCACCGGGAACAGCATCGGGAGCAGGCCGCGATCACCTCGCGCGGCCGTTGCCCCCGTACGTTAGTAGTCGTTCAGGGCTGCGCCCAGAATCTTGATGCCGGAGCCTGCCATCACCGCACCGAGTTGGGAAATCTCGCTCGACTTCGTCTTGTCCTTACGGCCGACGATCAGTGCGGCACGGGCGCGCTGAGCGACCACCTGGGCGTCGGAGGCCTGCTGGGCAGAAGGCGTGTCGATGAGAATCACGTCGAAGCTCTTGGCGAGCCCCGCCAGCAGCTTGCCGAAGGCTTCGCGACCGAGCAGCTCCTGCGGATTGGGCGGCAACGGCCCGGCCGGCGACTCCGGCGGCGC
>JAUIAI010000689.1 GCA_030425615.1 Gammaproteobacteria bacterium | reverse complement strand
GACGAAGTCGACCGCCACCCGGCCATGGCGGGCGGCGCGTTCGAGCATCGCCGGCGAACTGTCGACACCCGTCATCCGGCCGACGCCGAGCTGATCGGCCGCCGCGCGGGCCGGTATCGATCCGGTCCGCGCTTCGGTGGCCGGGGTCCCGGCCACCATCCCGCTGCCCTCTTGCACGGGGCCGTCCGTCGGTCGGCCCTGTAAGGCGGCTCCATCCGCGACGTCAAATTCGTTCGGAACGCCTCACTCGCCTGCGGTAGGGTAGCGATAGTGCTCACCCGGCTAGGCAACGTGCCGCGGCCGCTTCCGATCGTCCTCCGTCCGTTGGAACCCGTCATGCTGATCCGAGTCACCCGTCCGTCCGATTGCACAGAGTCCGAGGTCACGCCCGAGAGGGTGTTTCGCAATCGGCGACGGCTGATCGCAGGTGCGACCGGGCTCGTCGGAGCGGGTATGCTCGGTGTGCCGATGACGGGACGGGCCGCGCGTGGCCCGGCGTTGAAGCACAATCCCGGTCCGTTCGCCACCGAGGAGAAGGTCACGCCCTACGAGGATGTGACCACGTACAACAACTTCTACGAGTTCGGAACCGCCAAGGACGACCCGGCGCGTCACGCGCACATGCTCGAAACCCGGCCATGGAGCGTCCAGGTCGAGGGTGAGGTCGAGCGGGAAGGGCCGGTCGACATCGAAGACCTCCTCAAGCTGGCGCCGCTCGAGCAGCGCATCTACCGGATGCGCTGCGTCGAGGGATGGTCGATGGTGATTCCCTGGATCGGTTATCCATTGTCCGCGCTGATCGACCACGTGCGTCCGACCGGCCAGGCGAAGTACATCGCGTTCGAGACGAAGGAAGATCCGGAGCAGATGCCGGGGCTTCGCTACCCGGTGCTGAAGTGGCCCTATGTGGAGGGCCTGCGAATGGATGAGGCACGTCACCCGCTCACCCTGCTCACGCTGGGGCTCTACGACGAGGTGCTGCCCAATCAGAATGGTGCGCCCGTCCGGATCGTCGTGCCCTGGAAGTATGGCTTCAAGAGCGCGAAGTCCCTGGTCCGTATCCGCTTTACCCAACGTCAGCCCGTCACCAGCTGGAACCGGGCCGCGCCGCACGAGTACGGTTTCTATTCGAACGTCAACCCGCAGGTCGATCATCCCCGGTGGTCGCAGGCGACCGAGCGCCGTATCGGCGAGGACGGATTCTTCCGCCGCAAGCGCGAGACCCTGATGTTCAACGGCTATGCGGACGAAGTGTCGGGTCTGTACGCCGGTATGGACCTGACCAAGTACTTCTGAGACGCGCGTCGTGAAGATGAACTCCGCCCGTCTGCGCCTGCTCTGGTGGATCGTCTGCCTGGCGGCGGCCGTGCCCTTCGCGCGGTTGTGGGTGCTGGGCTATCTCGACGCCCTGACGGCGAATCCGGTGGAGTTCGTCACCCGCGACACCGGCACGTGGACGCTGATCTTTCTCTGCATCACACTGGCGGTGAGCCCGCTGCGCTGGCTCACCGGTCAGGCCTGGTGGTTACGGCTGCGTCGCATGCTCGGCCTCTGGACATTCTTCTATGCGTGCGTGCACCTGGTGACCTGGGTCTGGTTCGACCAGTGGTTCGACCTTCGGGCGATGTGGGCCGACATCGTCAAGCGACCCTTCATCACCGTGGGATTTCTCGCCGTGGTTCTGATGCTGCCGCTCGCGCTGACGTCCAGCAACTTCGCGATGCGCAGCCTCGGGCGTCGCTGGGGCGCCTTGCATCGACTGGTCTATCTGGTCGCGCCGCTCGGCGTGCTGCACTTCTGGTGGCACAAGGCCGCCAAGAACGATCTGGCGGAACCGGCTGTTTACGCCCTGATCGTGCTGGTGCTGCTGGCCTGGCGGGTCTGGCGGGCCGTCCAGCAACGGCGGCCGTCCTCCGTGCCGGAGGCGGAGCCGGACGGCCGCGAGACGGGTGTGCCGGGGTCGGTCTCCGGCGCGCCGCGATCGAAGTCCGGCCAGCGCTACATCGACCGCCGTGTGATGAACAATTCCTGAGCCGTTCTCAGCCGGCCTGTGGCGGCAGTCTGTGCTCGCCCGCCATCTGTTGCGCGAACGACTCCCTCTCACGAACGACCCAGGCCTCACGACCGTCGGCCATGATCTCGGCCGCGCGCGACCGGCTGTTGTAGTTCGAACTCATCACCATGCCGTAGGCGCCCGCCTCGGTGATTGCGAGCAGGTCACCCTCGGCGAGTGCCAGGTCGCGATCCCTCGCGAGCCAGTCGCCGGACTCGCACACGGGGCCCACGAGATCCCAGGTCTGCGCGACGCCTTCGCGTGGCGTGACGGGCAGTACCGCATGATAGGCGTCATAGAGCGACGGGCGCAGCAGGTCGTTCATGGCGGCGTCCACGATCGCGAAATGCCTCGCGGCCGTGGGCTTCAGATACTCGACCCGGGTGATCAGGGCGCCGGCGGGGCCGGCGATCGCGCGACCGAATTCGAACCAGAGCTGGCACCGCCCGGCATCGACGCCCAGCGATTCCTGGAGTCGCGCGTGTACCGTGGCTACGAATTCGGCCGGATCAGGCGGTTGTTCGTTCTGGTAACGGATCCCGACCCCGCCGCCGAGATCCAGGTGCCGGATCTCGATGCCTTCGTTCCAGAGTGCGCGCAGCAGATCGAGGAGTCGGTCCAGCGCCTCCAGATAGGGCTCGACCGATGTGATCTGGGAGCCGATGTGGCAGTCGAGTCC
>JAUIAI010000688.1 GCA_030425615.1 Gammaproteobacteria bacterium | reverse complement strand
TTCATGGTGCAGTACCTGGTCCTGGCGCACGCCCACGCTCATCCGACACTGCTGGACAACGCGGGCAACATCGCGCTGCTGGGCCGGGCGGGCGAGGCGGGGTTGATCGACGCCGCCCTGGCCACTCGCGTGGCCGATGCCTACCGCGAGTACCGGCGCCTGCAACACGGGCTGCGCATGGGCGGCGCGCAGTATGCGCGCGTGGATCATGACACGGTGGCGGACGCGGCCGCGGCGGTGAAGACGCTCTGGGGAGAACTGCTGGGGGGCGACTGACCCCGTCCACGGGAACGCCCGGCCAAGGGGACTCCCGGCCCGTGCGCGCACCGGCCGGCGCGCGTCGCCTGCCCGTGGAGGCGTGCGCCGCCGGGTTGCCCGGCGCTTGCCGCCGGCCTACTTGGCGAGCGCGGCCACCCCGAAACGCCAGCCGTGACGCGAGGCCAGCCAGGCACTGGCGCCCAGGCAGAGCAGCACGAACGGCAGCGACACCAGATTGATGATCTCCCAGCCGTTCACGAACAACAGCACACCGGACGACGCCGAGGTCGAGATCATCGTGCTGAAGACCACCAGATCCATGAAGCCCTGGACCCGGTTCTTCTCCTCCGGCCGGTACGACTGCGTCAGCAGCGTGGTCCCGCCGGTGTAGAGGAAGTTCCAGCCCACGCCGAGCAGGAACAGCGCAGACGTGAAGTGCATCAGCGTGACGCCGGACAGCGCGATGCCCACGCAGACGAGCATCAGGACGCCGCCCGTGAACACGATGCGCAGCACGCCGAAGCGGGCGATCAGGCTGCCCGTGAACAGCCCGGGCAGGAACATGCCGATGACGTGCAGCTCGAGCACGAAGGCCGCGCTGTCGAAAGACAGCTCACAGACCTGCATGGCCAGCGGGGTGGCCACCATCAGCAGGTTCATGATGCCGTAGCCCAGTGCGGCGCAGACGATCGCCACCCAGCAGCTCGGCTGGGCGAGGATCTCGCGCAGCGGCCGTCCGGCCCCGGCGTTCGACGCCGTAGCCTGCGCCTTGGGGTCGGGCAGACGGATGAACTGGGCCAGCGTCATGGACACGACGGCGAAGGCGATCAGCGTCAGGTAGGTGCCCGCGAACTCGGTCTCGAGCCAGGTTCTGGAGATCTTGGCCGCCTCCGGGCCCAGGATGCCGCCGACGATGCCGCCGGTGAGCACGAAGGAGATGGCCTTGGGCTTGAAGCCGGGGTTGTAGGTATCCGCGACGTCGACGGCGGCGAATCGCAGGCTGGCGCCGAACGCGTTGTACATGCCGCACACGAAGGTGGCCACGCAGAGCAGCGCCAGGCTGTGCAGCTCCATGGCCTGCCAGGCGAGCAGCGAACCGGCCACCGCGGCGAAGCCGGCCACCGTGTAGCCCCGGCGGCGCCCCAGGCGGCGCATCAGGGCGGCCGCGGGCATCGCGAACACGGCGCCGCCCAGAACATAGCCCGTGACCGGAAGCGTGGCCATCAACGCGTCCGTGGCCAGCGAGAGACCGGCCAGACCGCTGACCGCGATCAAAGTGACGTTGTTGATGAGCAGCATCGCCTGCATGACGGTCAGCAGGCCGATCTGGAACGCAAGGGTACGGATCCCGGAGGGCGGGGGGGCGGCGGTGTCGGGCATAACCTGACGATGTTACAGCAAGCACGTGTCGGCACGCTGCCGGGCGCCCGTTTTCGCTAGAATCGCGTCTCGGCCGAACCGGCTGTTCAAGGAGAAACAATCATGTCGTTCGCTGATCGCGACGGTCAGATCTGGCTCGATGGGCAATTCGTCGACTGGCGCGACGCCAACGTGCACGTGCTCACCCACACGCTGCACTACGGCATGGGCGTCTTCGAAGGCGTACGGGCCTACGAGCGCGACGGCGGCGGCACGGCCATCTTCCGGCTCGATGCGCACACCCAGCGCCTGTTCAATTCGGCGAAGATCTTCCAGATGACCCTGCCCTTCTCGTTCGACGAGCTGATGCGGGCGCAGATCGAATGCGTGCAGGCGAACCGCCTGGCGAGCTGCTATATCCGGCCGATCGCCTGGATCGGCTCCGAGAAGATGGGCGTATCGCCCGTGGGCAACAGCATCCACGTTGCGATCGCCACCTGGGCCTGGGGCGCCTATCTCGGCGAAGAGGGCATGGCGCGTGGCATCCGGGTCAAGACCTCGTCTTACACCCGACACCACGTCAATGTATCCCTGGTCCGCGCCAAGGCCAGCGGCTACTATGTGAACTCGATCCTGGCCAACCGCGAGGTCACTGCCAACGGGTACGACGAAGCGCTGCTGCTGGACACCGAGGGCTACGTCTCGGAGGGCGCCGGCGAGAACGTGTTCATCGTTCGCGACGGCCGCATTTACACTCCGGACCTCGCCTCCTGCCTGGACGGCATCACGCGCGACACAGTGCTCCACCTGGCCCGTGACCTGGGAATCGAGGTGATTCAGAAGCGCATCACCCGCGACGAGGTCTACCTGGCGGACGAAGCGTTCTTCACGGGCACCGCCGCAGAGGTGACCCCGATCCGGGAGCTGGACGACCGCACGATCGGCGAGGGTCGGCGCGGGCGCGGTTTCGGTGGCCACCTCCGGCTGGGGCTCGAGCTGGGCGAGGACGATCCGGCGGCGAGCCCGTTCACGTTGATGCCATCGCCCGATGGCAGCCAGCTGCTGGTGAGCCTGTCGGCGAGTCATTCGGTGCTGGTCTTGGACGCCGAGACGCTGACCGAG
>JAUIAI010000687.1 GCA_030425615.1 Gammaproteobacteria bacterium | reverse complement strand
AAGTTCCGGTTCCCGAAGAGGTAGGCGACGCGGCCCAGAAGGCGGTCTTCGGAAGGCCGCCCGTCGGCCACGCCTTGCGGCTGGGGCGGTGAGACCGCGCTCGACGTCCGCCGGAAGATCGCGCCGGCCCCGATCGCCAGGAGGATCATCGTCGCGGCGATGGCGATATAGGTTTGGCGCCATCCGATCTCGCCGATCGAAAAGGCGAGGAGCGGCATCAGGAAGAGCTGGCCGCCCGATGCGCCCGCCAGCGCGATGCCCGTCAGCACCGCCCACTGCGCGGCCCCGTGCATCAGCGGCGGCAGCACCATGAGCTTGGTGCCGGGCGCTTCGGCGCAGCGCTCGGCGATGTCTTCGTAGCAGGTGGCCAGTTCGCCGGTGTAGAGGCTGCGGCCGCCGAAGGAGGTCATGAAGATGTCGTGCTGTCGCCACAGCACACCCTTGGGCATGCCCGTTGTTCCGCCGGTGTAGAGCACATACAAGTCATCGGGCGAGGGCTCCACCGGCGGCCCATCCGCAGGCCCGGCGGCCACGATCGACTCGTAGTCCACGGCACCGGGCAGCAGCGCGTTACCCGAATCGTCAGCGATCTGAATGAGCAGCCGGAGCGTAGGCAGCTCGTCCAGCACCTCGGCCAGGCGCGGAGCGAAGGCGCCGTGGTAGAGCAGCGCGGTCGCGCCCGCATCCGACAGGAGATACTGCAATTCGCTCTTCACGTACCGATAGTTGACGTTGAACGGAGCGACCCGGGCTCGCCAGGCCCCCAGCATGCCTTCGACGTACTCGGGACCGTTGTGGGCGTAGATGCCCAGTAGATCCTGTCCGACCTGATGCCCCGGCAGCTGCGAACGTTCGGTGTGACATCCCAGCCCGCGGGAGTGCAGGAACGTCGCGAGCCGGTTGGACCGCTCGACCATCTCACGGTAGGTCAAGCGGCGCGGACCCTGGATGATGAATTCGCGATCTCCGATGGCCGATGCAACGGCCGCCGCGGCGGCTGGGACGGTGAACTGGGTCGACTCGGGCATACGGCCTCTCATGGCTAGGTTGGTTAACAGCAGCGTGCGCCGGGATCGGCATCGGCGGCGGCGTGGCGGTGGCGCCAGTATTCCCGCTCGGACATCACCGCCTGGCCCGCATGCCTGCGTGCGCGATGGGTGAGGTAACGCTGATAGTGGTTATCGCCCATCAATGATTGCCAGTACCAACTGATCTCGCCGACTGCCCGGCGTGCCCGCGTGGTAACGCGTCCCACTGTCTCTGCACCTCCTTCTCTGCTGTGGTCATCATCATGCCCGAGGGCGCGAACATCCGGGACGGCACCGGATCATCCTCCGCCAGCGGAGGGGCGTGGCCGCGAATTGACCTGAGTGCCATGAACACTCCCGCAGTGAAGACAATCACGACAAGCACCGCGAAGGTGATCGACAGGGTCCCCTGGATAAAGGTGTTACGGATCACCGCGTCCAGTTCGCCGGCGTCCTTGGCGGCGCCGTACTGAAAGTGCTGGGTCCAGTAACCGACCCGCGGGTCCCCGGAGAAAATCTTCTGCCACGAAGCGGTCATCGTGACGGTGAGATCCCACAGCAGCGGCACGCCGGGTATCCACGCCCATTTCAGTAGTCCGCGCTTGATGATCACCACCGTCACCACGGTCAGGGCGATGGCGGCGAGTAACTGGTTAGCGATGCCGAACAGCGGGAATAGCGTGTTGATTCCGCCGAGCGGGTCGGTGACGCCCATGAGCAGAATGCCGCCCCAGGCCGCGACGACGATGATGCTGCAGGCCCAGGCGCCGACCCGCCAGCTGGGATTGCGCAGTTTCTTCAGCGGGCCACCCAGATTGCTCAGCCCGTCGGAGAGCATGAACCGCGCCACCCGAGTGCCGGCGTCGACGGTGGTGAGGATGAACAATGCCTCGAACATGATCGCGAAGTGATACCAGAACGACTTGAGACTGGCTCCGCCGAATACCTGGTGCAAAACCTCGGACATGCCGAAGGCGAGTGTTGGTGCACCGCCGGTGCGAGCCACGATCGAATCCTCGCCGACACCTTCGGCGGCATCAGTGATCTCCTGCGCGCTGATCGGGGCGCCGGACAAACCGAGACCGTTGACGTAGTCAGCGGCCGTCTGCGCTGTGGCGCCCGTCGACGCCGACGGCGCGTTCATCACGAAGTACAGGTGCGGATTGAGTATCGCCGCGGTGATCAGGGCCATGATCGCGACGAACGACTCGGTCAGCATGCCGCCGTACCCGATGAGCCGCATCTGGCTTTCCTTTTCCAGCAGCTTCGGTGTTGTTCCCGAAGAGATCAACGCGTGGAAGCCGGACAGTGCACCGCAGGCGATGGTGATGAACAGGAACGGGAACAGAGACCCGGCGAACACCGGGCCGGTGCCGCTGGTGGCGAAGGTGGAGATCGCCGGCGCCTCCATGATCGGGCGGGCGATCAGAATCCCGACGGCCAGCAGCGCGATCGTGCCGACCTTCATGAACGTCGACAGATAGTCGCGGGGGGCCAACAGCAGCCAGACCGGCAGCACCGAAGCTGCCAGACCGTACAAGATGATGCACCACGACAGTGTCACCTTCGACAGCGTGAACCAGTCAGCGCCCCAGTCGGTCTCGGCTACCCAGCCGCCCGATGCGACCGCCAGTAGCAGCAGCGCCACGCCGATCAGTGAGACCTCCGAAACTCGGCCAGGCCGCAGAAACCGCAGGTAGAGCCCCATGAAG
>JAUIAI010000686.1 GCA_030425615.1 Gammaproteobacteria bacterium | reverse complement strand
CTGCCGCAGCACGAAGCCGATCAGCCCGAAAGCCACCATCACCCATATGTCGAAGACCCGTTGCGTCAGAGCATAGGGCCCGATCACGCAGAGCGTGAAGACAACCGGCATCAGGTACTCACGGGGGATGCGCAGAACGAGGATGAAGATCCGGGTCAGCGACAACCCGTAGACGGCAATCGCAATGGTTGCCATGACCAGCATCGCGGCCACCGAATAGATGAAGGTCGGGGCCTCGATCATGATCATTGGACCGGGCCGGATGCCGTGTAAGAACAGCGCCGCAATCAGCACGGCCGCCGGGGCCGAGCCGGGCACGGCCAACGTCAGGGCAGGGATCAGCGCGCCGGGTACGACTGCCGAGTTACCGGTTTCCGCCGCCGTCAGACCTTCCTTGGAACCATTGCCGAACTCGTGGGCTTCCTTGCTCCCGCGGCGGGCAGCAGCATAGGAAGCCCAGGCCCCGATATCCTCGCCAACGCCAGGAATGATGCCGACAAGCGTACCGATCACGCCGGAGCGCAAAATGGTCACCTTGTAGCGGATCAGGTCCACCAGCTTCGGCAACACCCGGTCCCGCTTCTCCGCATTCTCGACAAGCTCCGCTTTCCGGCGATGCATCACCGTCAGCACCTCGGCAAATCCGAATGCACCCACCATGGCGGGAATCAGAGCAATACCACCGTTCAACTGGCTAAAGCCCATGTCGAACCGAACATATGCGTGCAGTCCTTCCGCGCCGATCATTGCAACCATCAGGCCAAGAACGCCCGAGATGTAGCCTTTCAGTGGTGCGACGCCGCCGGTCAACTGTCCCGAAATGACGACACCGAACACGGCGAGCCAGAAGAACTCGAAGGACCCGAAGTCAAACGCGATGGCGGCCAGCGGCGGCGCCAGCATGACGAGCAACAAGATGCCGACAAGCGTTCCGAGCGCCGAGCCGGCCGTGGCCAAACCCATCGCGTAACCGGCCTCGCCGCGCTGGGCTAGGGGGTAGCCGTCGAGCGACGTCGCCGCAGAGGCGGGCGTGCCGGGAATGTTCAGAAGGATGGCACTTCTCGATCCACCGTAGATCGCACCCACATACATGCAAATCAGAACCAGGATCGCTGCATCGCGATCCATCGTGTAGGTCAGCGTCGTCAGGAGCGCGACGCCCATCGTTGCCGTCAGGCCGGGCAGGGCGCCGACAAGGATGCCCAAAAGCGTGGCCCAGGCCACATGGAATAGTGCCATGGGCGTCAGCAGTAGCAGAAGGGCGGACCCGAAACTCTGAAGCGCGTCCATCAGGGCAACCTCACCAGGAAGCCGTCACGGAAGAGTGTGGAGACACCAAGAGCGACGAGGATACCGAAGATCAGGATCAGAATACCGAGTTTCCAGCGCGCCGCTGGCGTGGCTGCTTTCGGCAGCATGAACCATGCCGAGAACCCGACGACGTAGATCGTGGTCGCCACCTCGAAGGGTACACGAGTCACCAGGACCACGGCAAAGAAACAGGACCATAGCGCGGTGGCCGCGAAATCGGGCCATGAAGCGGAGGTGTCGACCTCTCCTCTCTCCGCCTTATCGGCACTCAGCGCCAGCAGCACTGCGCAGATCATCAGGACGACGCCCAGGATCATCGGTAGAAGGCCGGGGATCGACGCAGGGTGGATCTGCCGGACTTCCAGCCGATCCATCACGAAGCCGCCCCATGTCATCGCCGCGCCGAGGCACAGGAAGACACCTGCAGTTACACGATCAGCGGTCGGTGAATCGAAGTTCATCGGGGCCATCCGGGTTCAGTGTGAGTTAGTGGGTAGGGTGCGCGGGAACGGGAGTGAGTGTCCCCGCGCAGGGGCCAGGCTTATTCAGCCGGGCAGTCGATTCCGATCTCGGACGGATCGAGCACGGCCTCGCCACGCGTCACGCGGGCACAGGCTTCCGCGATGACGACCGGCATGGCGCGCTTGAGCGCTTCCTCGCCGTAGCTCGGATTGAAATCCGCTCCGCGCTCGGTGGCATAGTTGGCGAGCGCTTCGGAATTCATAACCTTCTCGGCCCAGATTTTGTCGACCGTGTCATAGACCTCCTGCGGGGCGCCCACGGGGATGAACACACCGAAATAGTCTGGCGCCACATGCATGTCGGTCAGCCAATCGGTGATCGGCGGGATCGGGTCGATGCCGTCCACGTTCAGCGCCTTGTCTGACAAAACCGCCAGAGCGCGGAGTTTGCCCGCCTTGATCATCTCGGTCTGTTCCACGGCCAGCTGTGTCGTTGCAACGACCTCGCCGGACGCCGCGGCCAGAACCGCAGGGTTGCCGCCGTCATAGGTCACTGCGCGAGCGCCCAACTCACCGCCTGCGGCTTCGTTGATCGCCGCCAGTGCCATGCCGCCCGAAGAGTTCACGCCAGCGGTGCCCACGGTCACGTCGCCGCCCTTCATCGCTTCCAGCAACTCGCCGAAATCGGCGTAGGGCGCATCGGCGTTGATGCTGACAACCGGCACGTTCGCGACGTGCAGGTAGATGTGGTAATCGTCGATCGACGTATTCTCGATCATGCCCGTCACCGAATAGGTCGCGTTGTTTGCGATCGCGTTGGCGGTCCAGGTGTAGCCGTCACGCGGTGCAGCGAGCGCTTCGGCTGTGCCTGTCGCGCCGGACGCGCCGGGTTGGTTGACCACGACCACGGGCGTGCCGAGAGCTTCTTCCAGGATCGGAGCAACGACGCGAGTGACCTGATCGGTGGAGCC
>JAUIAI010000685.1 GCA_030425615.1 Gammaproteobacteria bacterium | reverse complement strand
CTACCCGAGCCGGTTGTCTTAGCCGGCGTCGAAGAGCGGGCCGTCACCGGGTGCGGTCAGACCGAAATGCTGGTAGGCCGCGGCCGCGGCCACCCGCCCGCGCGGGGTGCGCTGCAGGTAGCCCTGCTGGATCAGGTAGGGCTCGATCACGTCTTCGATGGTGTCGCGTTCCTCGCCGATCGCAGCGGCCAGGTTGTCGAGCCCCACGGGACCGCCCGAGAACCGGTGCAGGATGGTCTCGAGCAGTCGGCGATCCATGATGTCCAGGCCGGCGGGGTCGACGTCGAGCTGGTCGAGCGCGTAGCGTGCGGTGGCAAGATCGATGCGGCCTTCGTTGCGGACGTCGGCATAGTCGCGCACGCGGCGCAGGAGCCGGTTGGCGATCCGGGGCGTTCCGCGCGCGCGCCGGGCGATCTCGCCGGCGGCGGTGTCGTCCGTGGGCGAGCCCAGCAGGCCGGCCGAGCGGGTCACGATGGTGGCGAGTTCGTCCGCGGAATAGAACTCCAGCCGGGCGACGATGCCGAAGCGGTCGCGCAGCGGGTTCGTGAGCATGCCCGCCCGCGTCGTGGCGCCCACCAGCGTGAAAGGCTGCAGGTCGAGCTTGATCGAGCGGGCGGCCGGGCCTTCGCCGATCATGATGTCGATCTCGTAGTCCTCGAGCGCCGGGTAGAGGATTTCCTCCACGACCGGCGACAACCGGTGGATCTCGTCGATGAACAGCACGTCGTGGCGCTCGAGATTCGTGAGCATTGCGGCGAGATCGCCGGGCTTCTCCAGGACGGGCCCCGAGGTCTGGCGCAGGTTGACGCCCATTTCCGCCGCCACGATGTGCGCGAGCGTGGTCTTGCCGAGCCCCGGCGGGCCGAACAGCAGCAGGTGATCGAGCGCCTCGTCGCGTTTGCGCGCGGCCTGCACGAAGATGTCGAGCTGTTCGCGGATGCGTTGCTGGCCGATGTAGTCGTCCAGCCGGCGCGGGCGCAGCGCCCGTTCGATCTGTTCCTCGTTGGGCGAGCGGCTCTGGGCGTCTATGAGGCGGTCGTGCTCGATCATTTCGTCAGGGCCTGCAGGGCCAGGCGGATGCCTTCGGCGACTCCGGTGCCGGGTGGCAGCCTGCGCGCCGCGGCCGTGGCCTCGCGTTCGCCGTAGCCGAGCGCCATGAGCGCATGCACGACGTCGATGCCGTCGTCGTCCGCCGGCGCTGCCGGGGCGGCGGCATCGCCGGCCTCGAGCTTGCCCTGCAGTTCGAGCACGAGCCGCTCGGCGGTCTTGCGGCCGATGCCCGGCACCCGGGTGAGGGGCGCGCTGTCCTTGGCGGCGACCGCCGCGGCCAGCGCCTGCACCGACATGCCCGAGAGCACCGCGAGGGCGATACGCGGACCGACCCCGCTCACCCGGATCAGGGCGCGGAACGCGGCGCGTTCGGCTTCGGTGGCGAAACCGTAGAGCAGGTGGGCGTCCTCGCGGACGACCAGGTGCGTGAGCAGGCGGACCGACTGACCGATGGGCGGCAGGTCGTAGAACGTGCTCATGGGCACGTCCAGCTCGTAGCCGACACCCGCGGTCTCCAGCATGACTCCGGGCGGGCGCTTCTCGATCAGGGTTCCGGACAGGCGGCCGATCATGGCGGAATTCGGGAGAGAGGGGGTGAACCCATGTATAAACCTACAGGGTACACGATCCGCGGTCGCAGGGCCTGGTCATGCCAGCCTTCCGGCGCGCAGGCGCAGCACCCGCGCACCGGTGCGCTGGCGCACCCGCGTGGTCAGGCCGGAGCCGTGGGCGTGGCAGATCGCGCAGGCCAGCGCATCGGCGGCGTCGGTCGCAGGCGGGGCGGGCAGCGCGAGCAGCCGCGTGACCATGTCCTGGATCTGGCGCTTGTCCGCGTGACCCTGGCCGGTGACGGCCTTCTTGATCTGGAGGGCCGTGTACTCGTGCACCGCGAGATCACCCAGCACCAGCGCGGCGAGCGCGACACCGCGCGCCTGGCCGAGCAGCAGCGTCGACTGCGGGTTGGTGTTGAGGAACACCTTCTCGACCGCCGCGATGTCGGGACGGTACTGCGAGATGACTTCGTCCAGGGCCCGGTGGATGACGGCCAGGCGCTCCGGCACCGCTCCCGAGCCCGTGCGGATCACGCCGCTGGCGACGTAGCCGAGTCGCGTGCCGCGTTGCGTGATGAGCCCGAAGCCGGTACAGCGCAGCCCGGGATCGATGCCGAGAATGCAGACCCCGGGGGCTGCCATGACGCGGGTCGCCGCGGGACCGCTCAGTGGCGGAAGTGGCGCATGCCGGTGAACACCATGGCGATGTCCTGCTCGTCGGCCGCGGCGATCACCTCCTCGTCGCGGACCGAACCGCCGGGCTGGATGACCGCGCGGGCGCCGGCCCGGACGAGCACGTCGAGCCCGTCGCGGAACGGGAAGAAAGCGTCCGACGCCGCCACGGACCCGGCCAGGGTCAGCTTCGCGTTCTCGGCCTTGATCGAAGCGATGCGCGCCGAGTCGATACGGCTCATCTGCCCGGCGCCGACGCCGAGCGTCCGACCCTCGCCGCAGAACACGATGGCATTGCTCTTGACGAACTTGGCCACCCGCCAGGCGAACAGCAGGTCGGCCATTTCGGTCTCGGACGGCTGCCGCCGGGTGACCACGCGCAGGGCATTGGCCGGCAGGGGGGCGACGTCGGCCGTCTGGATCAGCAGACCGGAGCCCACGCGCTTGGTGTCGTGCGCGTTCAGGCCGCGGTGCCAGG
>JAUIAI010000684.1 GCA_030425615.1 Gammaproteobacteria bacterium | reverse complement strand
GTCGACAATCGGGCCGGCATAGGGGTGGATCGAACCGTCGATGATGCCCTTGCGGACACGCTCGGCCTCGGCCACCACATCGGCGATCGTGGTGGCCGCGTAGCCTCGGCGACCGATGACGGCCGCCATACCGGCGAGCAACCGTGCCTGCGGTTCCGACGGTCGGACGCGGGGCGCGTATTCCTGAGAGGCGTTCAAGGTCATGGAGCGATGGTACTTGACAGTACCGGCCGGGTCGAGGACCATTGGTACTCATCGGTACCAACCTCCGGGGTCATTCCATGTCCGAACTCGTCGTACGCCGCCTCCTCATCGACATGGAGCAGCCCATCGAGCGCTACTGGTGCGACGGGGATGCCTTCCGGACGGCATTCCTGAATGCCCTGTCGATGAGCTTTCCGTTCGGTGAGCAATTCTTCATCGATGCCGTACGGGAGGGCTTCAGGAAGCTTCCGCCCGACCAGCAGCAACGCTTCGAAAGCGACGTGAAGGGCTTCATCGGCCAGGAGGCCACTCACCGCCGTCTGCACACGCTCTACAACGAGCACCTCGAGCGACTCGGCTACGAGAACATCTGGGAGCCGCGTGCCCGCGCACGCATGTCGCTGCTGGAAGGCGAGGACGTCCGGCACTGGCTGGCGGCCACCGCGGCCTACGAGCACTTCACGGCGCTGCTCGCGCAGTGGCTGCTCGCCCATCCGGCAACGGTGGGGTCGCGCGACGAGCGACTCGCCACCCTCTGGCTCTGGCACAGCGCCGAGGAATCCGAGCATCGCGCGGTCGCGTTCGATCTCTACAAGGCGCTGGGCGGGGACGAGGCGTGGCGCATCAAGTGGTTCCGCCGGGTGACCCTGCTCTTCCTGGGCGACGCCACCCGTCAGACCATCCGGAACCTGCGGGCCGACGGCGATCTCTGGCGCTGGTCCACGCTGCGCAGCGCCGCCGGTTTTCTGTTCGGCCGCGACGGCCTGGTCCGCGGAACCTTCGGTGTCTGGCGCGACTACTTTCGCACGGGATTCCACCCCGACGATCACGACGACGCGCTCTCGCGCGACTGGCTCAACCGGAACGCGGACCGCTACCGTCCCGTGGGCGCCTGAGGCGGGAAGGTCTCAGGGGGCTCGCCTGTGGCCGGACCCGTGAGAAACTTGACGCTCGTTCGCGTCCGCTGGTGAAGGGTATGGCGGACACGGCCATTCCGGAGACAAGCGCATGCCGACCGCCTTCGAGCCCATCCAGCGCCTGCACCACTTCGCATGGCGATGCCGCGACGCCGAGGAGACGCGCGCCTTCTACGAGGATCTCCTCGGACTGCCGCTGATTCACGTCATCCGGGCCGAGACGGTTCCCAGTACCGGCGAGCATTGCCCGTACGTCCATCTGTTCTTCTCCCTCGGTGACGGCTCCTGCATCGCGTTCTTCGATCTCGGCGACGACGAGACCGCCCTGCCCTCGCCGAACACGCCGACGTGGGTCAATCACTTCGCGATGAAGGTCGGTTCGTTCGAATCGCTCGAGCGGGCGAAACAGCGGCTCGAGACCGCGGGCGTCGAGGTGCTGGGCATCACCGATCACGGCTTCGTCCGGTCCATCTACTTCTTCGATCCGAACGGGCTGCGACTCGAGTTGTCGGCGGACACGCGCGAATCGGGTTTCGACGCCGGTGCGAGCGATCGCGCGCACCGCCTGCTCGACGACTGGACCGCCGAGAAGGCCGGTTTCCGAACCTCCCGCGGTTGACGGCGGCGCGGGAGACCGGACATGCATCAACCTGACCTCGCCGCCCACCGGGCGAGCTACTTCGAATACGAAACGTATCCGTTCATCCGCCCACCGGAGCTCGACGGAAACGCCGGTGAACGCCGGCCGGTTGCGATCGTCGGCGCCGGCCCCATCGGGCTCGTGCTCGCCATCCTCCTGGCCCGCCAGGGTGTCAGGGCCGTCCTGATCGAGGCCGAGGCCCAGGTCAGCAGCGGCAGCCGTGCGCTGGCACTGGCGCGGCGAACCATGGAGATCGTCGAGCAGTGCGGCGTGGCCGAGCGGTTTCTGGACGGTGCGCTGCTCTGGAAGGACGGCTACAGCTTCTACAAGGGCCGGGTCGTCCACCACCTGGACATCCCGACCTCGGAGGACGACAAGTTCTCCCCGATGACCAATCTCGCGCAGTGCATCATCGAAAAGATCCTGGTGGACCGCGCGCTCGAGCTGGGGGTGGAGCTCCGTTTTCAGACGAAGCTCGTCGGGATGGACCCGCGCGAGGACCATGTCGGCCTCACCCTGGACACACCCGAGGGCGAGTACCGGCTCGAAGCCGACTGGCTGGTGGCGTGCGACGGCGCCCGTTCGAGCGTGCGTCGAATGCAGGGACTGCGCTTCGAGGGCCAGTCCTACGAGAGCCGCTTCGTGATCGTCGATTTCAACATCCACTCCGGCGGGTGAGTCGATGTGATCGTCGATTTCAACATCCACATCGACTCACCCGCCGGCCGTCGCTGCTATTTCGATCCCCCCTGGCTGCCGGGACAGAGTGTGCTCTTCCACAAGGCGCCCCAGGGAGTGTGGCGGCTGGATTACCAGGTTCCCCACGGCGTCAGCGACGAGGAAGCGCTCGATCGCGACCGAATCGCGGCCCAGGTCCGGGCGCATCTCGAGACGATCGGCGTCGATGCCCCCTGGACCTTCGAATGGATCACGCTCTACAAACCCAATGCACTGACCCTGGCGCGCTACGTGCACGGGCGCACGATCTTCTGCG
>JAUIAI010000683.1 GCA_030425615.1 Gammaproteobacteria bacterium | reverse complement strand
CCTGGTGATCGAGGCGGCCGCGAGCGTGCGCAAGGCGGCGCGCGCGGCCGGCTACGACGAACGCGAGGTGATGGACACGGACCGCGGCTTCTCGGTGGAAGATCTCTCAGCGGCAGCGGCCAGCCGCTCGCTGTTCGCGAGCCGCAGGCTGCTCGAGATCAGGGTCTCCGGCCGGCCGCCCAAGGCGCTGGTAGAAGCGCTGGCCGGGATCGCCGCCGCGCCCGCCGACGACGAGATCCGATGGCTGATGACGAGCGAGCGCCCGGAATCGGCGCTGCTGCGCGCCCAGGCGGGCAAGCGCCTGGAATCCGACGCCACGGTCGTGGCGGTCTTTCCCATCGAACGCGAGCGCCTTCCGGCCTGGATCGGGACACGTCTGCGCGCGCAGGACCAGCGCGCGCCGGCGAGCCTGCTCGCGCTGATCGCCGACCGGGTGCAGGGCAACCTGCTCGCTGCCGATCAGGAGATCCGCAAGCTCGGACTGTTGTTCGAGCCGGGTGAACTGCCGGCCGAGGAAGCGGCCGCCGCCGTGCTCGACGTAGCCCGCTACGAAACCCAGGATCTCGTGGATGCGGTGCTGCTGGGCCAGCCGCCCCAGGTGCTGCGCAGCCTCGCGGGGCTGGCGGCCGAGGGACGTGCCGAGGCGATGGTCGTCTGGCATCTGGCCGAAACGGTGCGCAGCCTGCTGCGGCTGATGGACGCCCGGGCGGCCGGTGAGCCGCTGGCGCGGGTCATGCCCTCGCTGCGCATCTTCGGGCCCCGGCAGCGCCGCTTCGAGGCGGCCCTGGGGCGGCTGGACCGTCGCACGCTCGAGCAGGCGCTGCCGACGCTCGCGCGCGCCGATACAATGGCCAAGGGCCTCGGGGACGAGCCCGCGTGGCCCGTGCTGCGCACCCTCGCCCTGCGGCTCGCCGGTCTGCGCCTGCCCGAGGCGGCCGTCTGAGCGGCCAGCCGCCAACCGAAGACGATCATGCACAACGAACGAATGGACATCCAGGCTTACGTGGCCGACTGCGGCCGCCGTGCCCGCGAGGCGAGCGCCGCCATGGCGCGTGCCAGCACCGCGGCGCGCAACCGTGCGCTGCGTGAGACCGCCCGCCTGATCGGCGAACGCCGCGAGGCCCTGAGACGGGCCAACGAAGGCGACCTCGAGCGCGCCCGCGCCGCCGGCCTCGAGCAGGCCTTCGTGGACCGCCTCGCGCTCACCGACAAGGTTCTCGCGGGCATGATCGAGGGGCTCGAACAGATCGCCGCCCTGCCCGACCCGATCGGTGAGATCACCGAGGTGCGACAGCAACCCAGCGGGATCCGCGTGGGCCGCATGCGCGTGCCTCTCGGCAGCATCGGCATCATCTACGAGTCACGCCCCAACGTCACCATCGACGCCGCCGGCCTCTGCATCAAGAGCGGCAACGCCACCATTCTGCGCGGCGGCTCGGAAGCCATCGACAGCAACCAGGCGCTGGCCGCGATCATCCGCGAGGGGCTCGAGGCCGCCGGCCTGCCGGCCGACGCGGTTCAGCTGATCGAGACCACCGACCGCGCGGCCGTCGGCGCGCTGATCTCCGACCCTCGCGCCATCGACGTCATCGTGCCCCGCGGCGGCAAGTCGCTGATCGAACGCATCAGCCGCGAAGCGCGCGTGCCGGTCATCAAGCATCTGGACGGCATCTGCCACACGTACGTCGACCGCGCGGCGGATCTGGCCATGGCGGTCAAGGTCTGCGACAACGCCAAGACGCAGCGCTACTCGCCGTGCAACGCCATGGAGACCCTGCTGGTGGACGCGCCGGTGGCCGCGGCCTTCCTGCCCGAGATCGGCCGCGTCTACGCGGACAAGGGCGTGGAGATGCGGGCCGACGAGCGTGCGGCCGACGTGCTGCGGGCGGCCGGCCTGCCGGTCGTGGCGGCCACCGCCGAAGACTGGGAGACCGAATACCTGGCACCGATCATCAGTATCGGCGTGGTCGACGGCGCCGATGCGGCCATCGACCACATCAACCGGCACGGCTCGCACCACACGGATGCCATCATCACGGCCAATCATCCGCTGGCCATGCGCTTCCTCACCGAGGTGGATTCGGCCTCCGTGATGATCAACGCCTCCACCCGCTTCGCGGACGGCTTCGAGTTCGGGCTCGGCGCCGAGATCGGTATCTCCACGGACAAGCTGCACGCCCGCGGCCCGGTGGGGCTCGAAGGCCTCACCTCGCAGAAGTTCGTCGTCTTCGGCGACGGCCACGTGCGCGGCTGAACCCGGTATGGTCTTTCTCTGGGTGAAGACCCTGCACATCGTCTTCGTGACGAGCTGGTTCGCGGGTCTGTTCTACCTGCCGCGTATCTTCGTCAACATCGCGATGGTCGACGAACGCGACCCACCGCCGGAGGACCCCGAGCGCGCGCGCCTGATCCTCATGGCCAACAAGCTGTACCGTTTCATGGGACCGCTGATGGTGCTCGCGCTCGTGTTCGGGCTCTGGCTATGGCTCGGCTACGGCATCGGCGCGGGACAGGGCTGGATGCACGCCAAGCTCGCCATCGTGGTGGGTCTGCTCGCCTACCATCATGTGTGCGGGCGGATGCTGCGCGGCCTTCGCGAGGGCCCGGGTAAGCGGAGCCACGTCTGGTTCCGGTGGTTCAATGAAGCGCCCGTGATCGCCCTGCTCGCGGCCGTCGCGCTCGTCGTCGTCAAACCGTTCTGAGATGCCATGAAGACCGTAGACTATTTCTTCGTCTCCACCTCGCCGTGGACCTATC
>JAUIAI010000682.1 GCA_030425615.1 Gammaproteobacteria bacterium | reverse complement strand
ACCGGACCGTCGGGACCGATGAGGATGTTCTTCGGGCTGACGTCCCCGTGGATCATCACGCGGCGCTCGGCCGCCGTGCGCGTACTCAGCCCGAACAGGATGTCGCGAAGATCCGGGTGGCGGGCGGCCGTGGCCTCCAGATAGGGTTCGAGACGGATCGCGTGAAAGATGTCCGCGCGCGGGAAATCCGCGGCGAGCGCGCCCGGGTCGGCCGTGGCCGCGTGAATCCGGCCCAGACGGCTGCCCACTTCGGCTGCCACGGCCGGATCCGCCCGACCTTGACTGAGCAGTTGTTTCCAGACCGGATGATCGTCGGGCGCAAGCCAGGTCATGGCCAGGATCATCGCTTCGTCGTCGTGCCAGAGCACCTCTGGCACGGCCTGCGGCACGATGGCGTGCACACGGCGCAGCCAGGCGGCCTCGTAGCGGTTACGCTCGACGGGCGCCAGCCACTCGGCGGCCACCTTGAGCCGCGAAAGGGCGCGCTTGACGCAGAACGTGCGCGCCGGCGTCTCGACGCGCCAGATGTCCGAGGAGACACCGCCGCTCAGGGCCGTGAAGCGGGTTTCCCGTGCCGACCCGATCAGACCTGCGCCGAGCAGGGCATCCACGAGCGATTCGTCCGGCGGCGGGCCGGCGTCGCGCGGGGCGGCTGGAACGGTCATGGTCGGCGCCTCCCGTTCAGACCACCAGCGCCGGCTCGGACATCGCCGCGATCTGCTCGCGCAGTTCGAGAATGCGGTCCTGCCAGTAGCGCTCGGTGCCGAACCAGGGAAACGCGGCGGGAAAGGCCGGATCGTGCCAGCGTCGAGCGATCCAGGCGCTGTAGTGGATCAGGCGCAGGGTGCGCAGCGCTTCGACGAGTTGCAGCTCCCGACGATCGAACTCCCGGAAGGTCTCGTAGCCCTCGAGTACGTCAGAGAGCTGCACCGTCATGTCCGCGCGGTCGCCGGACAGCAGCATCCAGAGATCCTGCACGGCCGGCGCCGTGCGCGCGTCGTCGAGATCCACGAAGTGCGGACCCGCGTCGGTCCACAGCACGTTACCGAGATGGACGTCGCCGTGCACCCGGATGCGCGAGACGTCACCGGCCCGCGCGAACGAGGCCTCGACCGCCTCGAGGCACTGTCGTGCGGCCGCCTGCCACGACTCGCGCAGCGCCGGCGGCAGCCAGTCGCCGTGGACGATGGTCTCGTAAGGCTCTTGCCCGAACGTGGCGATGTCGAGCGCGGGCCGCTGCACGAACGGCGCGCCAGCACCCACCATGTGAATGCGGCCCAGGTAGCGGCCCAGCCATTCACGCACGTCCGGATCGTCCAGCTCCGGCGCGCGCCCGCCCGCACGCGGGTAGACGGCCAGGCGCATGCCGCCGATCGAGTGCAGGGTCCGACCGCCGATCCTGCGGGGTGCGACCATCGGCACCTCGGCCTCGACCAGCGCCTCGGCGAACGCATGCTCCTCGAGAATCTGCGCATCGCTCCAGCGGCCCGGGCGGTAGAACTTGACGACCTGGTCCGGCGCATCCTCGCCGTACAGGAGATAGACCCGGTTCTCGTAGCTGTTGAGCGCGAGCATGCGCCCGTCGCAGGGCAACTCCAGCTCGGCCATCGCGTCGAGAATGGCCTCGGGCGTCAGCGACGCGAAGTCGCCCGGCGTCTGCCCGCCCGCGCGGTCTCCCGGATCGTCGTCGCCCGAGTGGCCCGGTTCACTCATGAGTGTCCTGCGCCATCGCTCAGCGGTGCCGGAAGACCGGGGCGCGCTTCTCCAGGAAAGCGGCCACGCCTTCTCGCGCGTCCTCGGTCTGGAACACCCGGGTCACGGCCTCGTCCTCGACGTGGAGACCGGCCTCGCTCACCGTGAAGCCCGCCGCGTCGACGCACCCGCGGATCGCGTCGATGGCCGGCTGGCTGAATCCTGTGAATTCGCGGGCGAACGCCACCGCCTCCTCGAGAAGCGGCGCGTCCGAGCTCACGATGCGGGTGAGCAGCCCCATCGCGAGCGCTTCCTCCGCACCGACCGGCCGCCCGGTGATCATCATCTCCAGCGCACGATCGCGCCCGACCAGCGAGGGCAGGAACTGGGTACCGGCGTACGCGGGCAGCAGACCGAGCTTGATCTCCGGCAGCGAAACCCGCACGTGCGGGCGGGCGAGGCGGAACGTGCAGGCCATGGCGAGCTCGAGCCCGCCGCCGTAGGCCAGGCCGTTCATCGCCGCGACGGAGATCAGCGGCGAACGCGACAATGCGAAGAACAACTCGCGGGCCATGCGGTTCTTGGCCAGCCGCGCCTCGCGCGGCATGTCGCGGATCTCGGCGAGATCGGTGCCCGCGCAGAAGCTCTTGTCGCCCTCGCCCGTCACGACGAGCACGCGAACGCCGCTGCGTGGAAGCGTCTCGAGGGCCTGCTCCAGTCCTTCGAGCATCGACTTGGTGAGCGCGTTGAGTTTGGCGGGCCGGGTGAGGGTGAACACGGCGATGTCATCGTCCGCGCTCGAGAGCCTGAAACCGGTGTCGTTCGAATCGGTCATGTGCCTGGCCGCGATCCGTTCTCCGGGGCGGCGGAATCCAGTCCGGTCCCAATGGTAAAGCCAACGACCACCCCGCCCTGCTCGTCGTTCGCGAAGGGTTCGCCGCCGTGGAACTCGGCGATCAGGCCCTCGCCCGAGAAGAACAGGCCCTTGAACCCGCCGAACTTGCGCACGTTGTAGTCGAGGCCCTCGGTGAAGGCGACGATGTGCCCGGTGTCGACGGTGTAGCCC
>JAUIAI010000681.1 GCA_030425615.1 Gammaproteobacteria bacterium | reverse complement strand
CGCCTACCAGCGGGTCTGCTCCGCCCGGATCACGGCACTCGACGAATCCGGATTCGAACTCGACAGCACGGTGTTCTATCCGCTCGGCGGAGGTCAGGCCGGTGATGCCGGAGTGGTGCGTACCGCCGGCGGCCGGGAGGTCGTCGTCACGGACACGGTGAAGGCCCGACGGGAGGGCGCCACGCCGGACGACTCGCTGCACAAGGTGGCCGACCCGTCCGATCTCGCTGCCCTTGCAGTGGGCGAAACCGTCGAGGCGGAGATCGACTGGGCGCGGCGGTACCGTCTCATGCGCCTGCACACGACGACGCATCTGCTCTGCGCATTGATTCCGCATCCCGTCAACGGCTGTTCGATCACACCGGACTATGCGCGAATCGACTTCGACATGACCGACCCCCTGGACAAGGGCGTCATCCAGAGCGGTCTCGATGCCCTGATCGCGGCCGGCCATCGTTGCCGGTCCGAATGGATCTCGGACGACGATCTGCGCGCGAATCCGGAACTGGTGCGCACGATGTCCGTGGCTCCTCCGCTCGGTTTCGGCCGCGTGCGACTCCTGCGGATCGAGAACGTCGACCTGCAACCCTGCGGCGGTACCCACGTGGCCAACACGGCTGAAATCGGCGATGTGCGCATCGCCAAGATCGAGAAGAAGAGCGCGCGTACGCGCCGGCTGACGCTGCGCTTCGGAGAGTCTTCGTGAGCCGGGAGACGGATTGCGCCACGCCCGCGCAGGTGCTCGACTTCTGGTTCGGTGCACCGGGCTCCCCGGAGCACGGCCAGCGCAGGCCTGAATGGTTTCGCAAGTCCGATGCCTTCGACGAGGAGATTCGCTCGCGGTTCGGCGCGACCCTCGAAAGCGCGCTCGCCGGCGGTCTCGAGCCGTGGGTCGCCGAGGCCGCGCCGCTCGATCACCGGGTGGCCTATGTCATCGTGCTCGACCAGTTCACCCGCAACGTCTTCCGCAACACACCGCGGATGGTGGCGGGGGATGCGCGGGCGCTGGCGGCGGCTGTCGCGCTGCTCGAATCGCGGCGTGACCGGGAACTTGCGCCACTCGAAAGATGGTTCTGCTACCTTCCGTTCGAGCATGCCGAAGATCTGACGATGCAGAATCGTGCCCTGGCGTTGTTTGCCTCGCTCGCCTGCGAGCCGGGCATGCAGGATGTGTTCGAATGGGCGCGCAAGCATCAGGTGATCATCGAGCGCTTCGGGCGGTTTCCGCATCGCAATGCATTGCTCGGGCGGGAAAGCACGGCCGAGGAACTGGCGTTCCTGGAAGGGCCGGACTCCTCGTTCTGACGGCGCCGCACCCGCGGTCCCGGTGGCGCCCGAGGGGTTGCCGTCGTCGGCGTCGCGTGGCACGTCGCGGCCCGGCATCCACAATCACGGAGAGAGGACATGAGCGCAGCTCTTCTCGTGGCGCATCTGTTCGGCGTCGTCATCTGGATCGGCGGGATGTTCTTCGTCCTCGCCTGTCTGCGTCCCGTCGCCCACGATCTGCAACCGCAGCAACGCGCGCCATTGATGACGGGCGTGCTCGGCCGGTTCTTCGGCTGGGTCGTCGTCTCCCTGGTGCTGATCTGGGGAAGCGGACTCCTGCGCATGGGTCAGACCGGCATGGCCGCGGCGCCGCCGGGCTGGCACGCCATGATGCTCACCGGCGCCGTTATGACGGTGATTTTCGTGGTGATCCGCCTAGGCCATTACCGACGTCTGCGCGACCACCTGGCCCGGGGCGACTATCCGGCAGCCGGTGCCGCACTCGAGCGCATCCGCCGCCTCGTCCTGATCAATCTCGTGCTGGGCGTGGTCACGATCGTGCTGGCCAAGTTCCCCACGCTGGGGCTCTGATCGTGGCGCCGTCCGGTGCAGGGATCGTTGCGCCGCGTCGGTCGGCCTGAGCGGCCTTCCGGGAGCGGATGTCGATGCTGCCGGTCCTTCTCGAATCGGACACGCGGGCACTGGCCGAGCTGGCGGTGCAGTGGCTCGCACGACCGGGCGGTGATCCGTTGCGGGAGGATACGCTGGTCGTGGGGCAGCCGGCGACGGGCTACTGGTTGCAACACAGGATCGCCCGACGCATCGGCATCAGTGCGCATCTGCGCATCGAGCGGCCGGTGGGCTTCATCTGGCGGGAGCTGGCCGAGCAACTGCCCGGGACGAGCACGGTCGCGCCCTTCGATCCGCTTCGCGTGCGGTGGGCTGTTCATGGTGCGCTCGGCGAGGCCGCCGCGCGCCGGGCGGGCGGGCGCGATTCCGACGGGTCGCCGCCCGCCGGCCTCGCTTTGCTGCTCGAGCGTTGGCGGCAGGCGTCGGCCACCGAGCGGGTCCGGCTCGCCACGGGTCTGGCGATGCGGTTCGAGGCCTATCAGAGCTGGCGCCGCGACTGGACCGAGTCGTGGGCGCGCGGCAGGAGGGTGGGGCTGGGGGCATCCGGCGGCGACGATCACGAACCCTGGCAGCGCTGGCTCTGGCAACAGGTCCTCGCGCGCCTGCGGGGCCACACCCCCGAGCATCCGTTCGACACGTTACGACGGCGACAGGCCGGCGTCGACGAGGGTGCTCCGGCGCAGCTGGATCTCTTCGGGCTGCCGTCACCGGCAGCCGCCGATGGAGCCGGGCGCGGTCGGCAGGGTGGCGCGGCCGACACCCGGGGCCGGGTCCTGCTGTTCGGCCCGCTGGGTCTGTCTGCCGACCAGCTCGAGGCGTTGGCCCGTCTTGCCCGGTCGAGGCCGATGCTCTGGCTGATGATCG
>JAUIAI010000680.1 GCA_030425615.1 Gammaproteobacteria bacterium | reverse complement strand
GAGAGCGGTCTGCTGTTGCTGGACATGAAGGACCTGCGCTCGATGCTGCAGTTCGTCGGTGACAACGGCGCGGCGCTTCGCACCCGCTACGGCAACATCTCCAGCGCGTCGGTGGGCGCCATCCAGCGTCGCCTGCTGGCACTGGAGGACCAGGGCGGCAACGTCTTCTTCGGCGAGCCCATGCTGGAGCTCGCGGACATGATGCAGACCGACATCAACGGTCGCGGAGTGATCAACATCCTCGCCGCCGACCGGCTGATGAACTCGCCGCGCCTGTACGGCACCTTCCTGCTCTGGCTGCTGAGCGAGCTGTTCGAGGAACTGCCGGAGGTCGGCGATCCGGACAAGCCGCGGTTCGTCTTCTTCTTCGACGAGGCGCACCTGCTCTTCGAGGATGCCCCGCGCGCGTTGCTGGAGAAGATCGAGCAGGTCGTGCGCCTGATCCGCTCGAAGGGGGTGGGCGTCTATTTCGTGACCCAGAACCCTCTGGACATCCCGGACGACGTGCTCGGCCAGCTCGGCAACCGTGTGCAGCATGCGCTGCGCGCGTTCACGCCGCGCGACCAGAAGGCCGTGCGGGTGGCCGCGGAGACCATGCGGGCCAATCCGGCCTTCGACGCGGCCCAGGCGATCACCGAGCTCGGCGTGGGCGAGGGCCTGGTCTCGTTGCTGGACGAGCGCGGGCAGCCCGGAGTCGTGCAGCGGGCGTACGTCGTCGCGCCCGGCTCGCGGATCGGGCCGATCGACGACCGGGAGCGGGCCGAGGTGATGCGCCGCTCGCTGGTGGCCGGCCGTTACGACCAGGAGATCGACCGCGAGTCCGCGCACGAGAAGCTGGCCGCCCGTGTCGAGGAAAAGGAGGCGGAATCGAAGCCGGTGAAGACCGTCGACGAGGACACCGGCATCGGGGGGCCCATCGGCGAAATCCTGACCGGCGCACTGGGCGGCGCGAAGACCAAGTCGGGCGGGCGTCAGCGACAGTCGGTCTTCGAGGCCGCCGCCAAGAGCGCCGCGCGTTCCATCGGGTCGCAGCTGGGCCGCACGATCATCCGTGGCATCCTGGGCTCGCTCTTCAAGCGCTGAGCCCGTTCGTAGAACGTGCCCGGTGCGTCGCCGGGCGGTCGCCGCTTGCCGGGCACGCGGCACCACAATCATCAAGGAGTCTGATCATGGATCTGGGCATCGCCGGGCGCTGGGCGTTGGTCTGCGCCGCGAGCAAGGGTCTCGGCCGGGGCTGCGCGCAGGCGCTGGCCGACGAGGGCGTCAACCTGGTGATCAATGCGCGCAGCGCGCAGCCGCTGGAGGAGACGGCCGAGCAGATCCGTGCCCGCGCCGGGGTCGAGGTCCGGACGGTACCGGCCGATATCTGCACGCCGGCCGGCCGCGCGGCCGTGCTGGCGGCCTGTCCGCAGGTGGACATCCTGGTGAACAACGCCGGCGGGCCGCCTCCGGGAGACTTCCGCAATTTCTCGCGTGAAGACTGGCTGTCGGCCGTGGACGCGAACATGATCACCCCGATCGAGCTCATCAAGGCCGTCATCGATCCGATGATCGAGAGACGCTACGGCCGGGTCGTCAACATCACCTCCAGTTCCGTCAAGGCCGCGCTGCCGGCGCTCGGCCTGTCCAACGGGGCGCGCGCCGGGCTGACCGGGTTCGTCGCCGGTCTGGCGCGTCAGTGCGCGCCGTATGGCGTCACCATCAACAACCTGCTGCCGGGGGCCTTCGACACCGACCGCCTGCGGGCCAACTTCAAGGCGCAGGCCAGCCGCGGCGATGTCAGCGAGGCCGAGGCGGCCGCCGCCCGGCTCGCCACCATTCCGGCAGGTCGTTTCGGCACGGCGGAAGAATTCGGACAGGTCTGCGCGTTCCTGTGCGGTGAACAGGCCTCATACTTCACGGCACAGAATTTCCTCATCGACGGTGGTGCCTACCCGGGAACGTACTGATCGGCCGCCGGGCGGCGCGGCCGTCATCTTCAGACAAGCATCAGGTCAGAACAGGAGAGAGCAATGCCCAAGGCGATTCGTATCGAACAGACCGGCGGGCCCGAGGTCATGAAGCTCGTCGATGTCGACGTGCCGCCGCCGGCGGCCGGCGAGATCCAGATCGAGCATCGCGCCGTCGGCCTCAACTACATCGACGTCTACTTTCGCACGGGCCTCTACCCGCAGCCGCTGCCCGGCGGCGTGGGCATGGAGGGGGCCGGCGACGTCATCGCCGTGGGTCCTGGTGTCGAGGACTTCGAGGTCGGTGACCGTGTCGCCTACGCAGGCGGGCCTCCGGGCGCCTATGCTCAGGTCCGCAACCTGCCCGCCAGCATTCCGGTCAAGCTGCCCAAGAGCATCTCGTACGCCACGGGGGCGGCCATGATGCTGCAGGGCATGACCGTCGAATACCTGTTCCGCCGCACCTACAAGCTGCAGAAAGGGCAGACCATCCTGTTCCACGCGGCCGCGGGCGGCGTCGGGCTCATCGCAATGCAGTGGGCCAAGTCGCTCGGCGTCAAGGTCATCGGCACGGTGGGCTCCGAGGAGAAGGCCAAGCTCGCCAAGGCCCACGGCTGCAAGCACGTCATCCTTTACAAGGAAGAGGACATCGTCGAGCGGGTGCGCGAGATCACCAGGGGCGAGATGGTTCCGGTGGTCTACGACTCCGTGGGCAAGGACACCTTCCAGGCGTCCATCGACTCCCTGCAGCCGTTCGGTCTGTTCGTCAGCTTCGGCAACGCGTCCGGGCCGGTGCCGCCCATGCCGCTGACG
>JAUIAI010000679.1 GCA_030425615.1 Gammaproteobacteria bacterium | reverse complement strand
GCGTCTTGCCGTCGCGACGCTCGGCAGTTTAGCGGCTTTGGCGCTCGGACCGGGACTTGTCCTTGCGGCCTCTGCGCCCGTACGCATCCTGGTCGTCGGCGACAGTCTCTCGGCGGAATACGGAATCGAGCGTGATACCGGATGGGTGGCCTTGCTGCGTGAGAAGCTGGCCTCCGAGGGCATCCAGGCCGAGGTCGACAACGCCAGCATCAGCGGCGACACCACGGCCGGCGGACGCGCCCGCCTGCCCCGCCGTCTCGAGCAGCTCCGGCCGACTCATGTGATCATCGAACTCGGAGGCAACGATGCGCTGCGCGGCCTCGATCTCTCGGCCACCCGTGACAACCTGGCAACGATGATCCGTGATTCGCAGGCCGCGGGCGCCCGAGTCTTGCTGGTCGGAATGCGCGTGCCGCCGAACTACGGCCCCTATGCCGAGCAGTTCGCCCAGCTGTTCCCGGCACTGGCGCAAGAGTACGACACCGCGCTGGTTCCCTTTCTTCTCGAGCCCCTCGTCGGCCGGCGGGAGCTGTTCCAGGCGGACGGCATTCATCCCACCGAATCGGCGCAATCGCTTCTGCTGAACACCGTCTGGCCGGGCCTTCGTCATCTCTTGCCCGCCACCTGAATGGTGTTCACCGTGTCCCCTGCAACGTGAGCGACCCCGGGATCGCGCGGCTTCATCTCAATGAGGCCAGGTTCCCGATGCCGGCGCGGGTCCGCGAAGCCATCGTTGCGGCCCTGCCCCGCGCGGGCCGATATCCCGGCGTGGGCGGAGACGCCCTGCTCACGGCGCTGGCGAACGGCCTGGACCTGCCACGAGAACGGATCATCGCCGGTAACGGCAGTGACGAACTCCTCTGGCTGGCGGGCGCCGCCTTTCTGCACACCGGATCGCGCTTCGTCTGGCCCCGTCCCGGGTTCACCCGCTACGCGGCCATGGCCGCCGCCGGTCGTGCCGAATCGGTGCCGATCCCGCTGACCCGATCCGGCGTGAACGACCTCGCGGCGATGACGGCCGCCTGTGCCGCAGACGGCTCGAGCGTGATGATCATCGCGACCCCCAACAATCCGACGGGTGCCGCCGCGACGCCAGACGAGATCGACTTACTGCTTCGAACCCGGCCGACGGGCACCCTGCTGATCATCGACGACGCTTACCACGAGTACTCCCAGGCCGCCGGTCTGCCCGACCTGCTGGCGCCCTTGAGGGCAACCCCGGGGCCCTGGCTGCTGACCAGGACGTTCTCGAAGGCCTACGCGCTGGCGGGACTGCGGGTGGGCTACGCGATCGCGAGCGACCCCGGACTGATCCGTTCGTTGAACGGAATCCGACCGACCTTCAACGTCAACACGCTGGCGGAGAGTGCCGCCGTCGCGGCACTCCGCTGCCGGGAGGAAATGCGTTCACAGGTGCTCGCGACCGTGGCGGAACGGGAATGGCTCCGTGGACGCCTCGGCGCGCTCGGACTACGGGGGCCCGTCAGCGCGACGAACTTTCTCGCCGTCGACTGCGGCGATCCCACCCGCGCCGCGCGGATTCGCGAGCACCTCGCGAACACGGGCGTTCTGGTAGCCGGGATCGACGATCCGGACTGGGGGTCTCACCTGAGGATCGGCGTGGGAACACGCGAAGAGCACACCCGGCTACTCGAAGGGCTCGGCCGTATGCACGTCTGAGCTTGGACGCGCCGGCATTCAGCGATGGGTCCAGTTCAGCGGATCGTCACTGTCGTTGGGCGAGAGCCCGAGCACGTCGCCTTCCGTGGTCACCCCGAGGCCCAGCACCGTACGGTTGGCGTACGCGAAGTAAGCCGTGACCTGGTTGACTTCGAGAATCTCGCCGTCGTCCATTCCGGCATCTCGCAGATCGGCCAGTGTCTGGGCCGAGACCGCTGAGGGATCGCCTGTCAGTTGCGTGGCATATCTAAGGGCGGCGAGTTCACGACCGCCGAACACGCGCTCCGGTTCTCCCTCGCGCAGGGCAGCCATGATCCGAGAATGGCGCTCATCGTCACCCAGCAATCGGCCTAGTCCGGCCGCGTGGTGCTCGACACAGTAGTCGCAACCGTTCAACAGACTCACGTGCACGCCCAGGACTTCAAGCAGCCATTTCGGCAGCTGGTTGCCGCTGTGGTGCAGCACTGCCTTGTACAGTGCCATGTGCCCTTCCATGGAATGCGGCCGCAGGCTGTGCGCGAGCATGATGTTGTCCACGTTCCCGTCCGGCCCGGTGACGCGGTCGTAAAGGCGTCTGAGCCGCCCCTGCGCCGCGGCGAACGGTATCGTGTTGATCCAGCTCATTGCGCCGTCTCCGTCAACATGCGCCGACGCTGCGCAAAGATGATCAGGGCCAGCAGGACCAGGGCCGGCAGATAGAAGACCTCCTTGGGCATCCGCTCGGCTTCGAGCTCCACCTGCTCGATGATCACCGGCGAGTCTCCGTAGAAGTCGAACATCTGGAACTTCTGGAAGAACGCCGTCCCCGCCATCGGTTCGTCGATCGGCTGCACCGCCTTGCCGCCGGTGTCCGCGTCGGTGAGCATCAGCCCGACCTTGTCCAGACGCGCCGCGCCGTCACCCGGGCCCTCGAGGGGCACCAGGATCGTGGTCTGCACGATTCTGTCCGGGTTGTCGAAGTCCGGGCCAGAAACCACCATCCGCAGCGGGGTGCCCGGTTGCGCCTCGCCCGCGATTCGAACGACCTGGTCTCCCGGGACGATGTCGTAGGGCGCCGAGACCTGATCGAGCCAGAATCCGGGTC
>JAUIAI010000678.1 GCA_030425615.1 Gammaproteobacteria bacterium | reverse complement strand
GCATGATGTGGGTGAACTCCGAGAACGTGCGCCACCTGCCCACGCCGTTCGGCGGGGTCAAGGACTCGGGCATCGGCCGCGACGGCGGCGACTGGTCCTTCGACTTCTACATGGAGACCGTCAACGTGTGCCTGCCCACGGTCGAGCACAAGATTCCCAAACTGGGAGGCTGAATCATGAGTAATCCTTCTGCCCGCATCGCGCGGTTCCGTGCGGCCGGGCGCGACCGACTCGGGCTGGTCACGGACACGGGCGTGATCGATCTCACCGACGAACTGGCGACCCGCTTTCCCGGGGGCATGCGCGAAATCATCGAGCGCGGCGCGCTCGGCGAGGTGGTGACCGCGGGGCAGGGCCGGTCACCGGATTTCGGCGAGAACGAGGTCGAGTACCTGATTCCGATCGGCGATCCCGAGAAGATCATCTGCATCGGCGTGAACTACCCTGACCGCAACGAGGAATACAAGGACGGGCAGGCGGCGCCCACCAAGCCGTCCCTGTTCATCCGGTTCCCGCGCAGCTTCGTCGGCCACGGTGCGAATCTGGTGCGTCCACCGGAGAGTGAGCAACTCGATTACGAGGGTGAGGTGGTGGTGGTCATCGGCAAGCCCGGGCGACGCATCGCGCGCGAGAGCGCCTACGAGCACATCGCGGCGGTCACACTGGCCAACGAGGGCACGATCCGCGACTGGGTGCGTCATGCCAAGTTCAACGTCACCCAGGGCAAGAACTGGGATCACTCCGGGGCCATCGGGCCGTGGCTCGTGCCCTTCACGGATGCCGCCCAGCTGGATGACATCGCGCTGACCACACGGGTCAACGGCGAGCTGAGGCAGCAGGACCGCACCCGCCGTATGGTGTTCGACTTCCGCTATATCGTGAGCTATGTCTCGACCTTCACCACCCTGGTGCCCGGCGACGTGCTGATCTGCGGCACGCCCACGGGGGCCGGGGCCCGGTTCGACCCGCCCATCTGGCTCAAGCCGGGCGATACCATCGAGGTCGAGGCCGAGGGCATCGGCAGGCTGGTGAACGGCGTCGAAGACGAGACGGCGCGCTGAATCCGCCGCGACAGACATCCAAGGAGAAACCGCATGGGAAAGCTCGTGCTGGCCGCAAAGATCACCCACGTTCCCACGATGATCATGTCCGAGCAGGACGGCCCGATCAAGGGCAAGCGCCAGGCCGCCATCGACGGGCACCGCGAGATCGGGCGACGTGCGCGTGAGGCGGGAGCCGATACCTTCCTGGTGCTGGACACCCACTGGCTGATCAACAACGGCTATCACATCAACGCCAACGACCACTACGAGGGGCTGCTCACCTCGAGCGAGTTCCCGCACTTCATCCGCAACATGCCGTACAGGTACACGGGCAATCCCGAGCTTGGCCGGCGTATCGCCGAGCAGGCCACGGCAGACGGCGTGCCCACCATGTCGCACTCGCTGGACAGTCTGCATCTCGAATACGGCACCCTGGTGCCGATGCACTTCATGAATCCCGAAGGCGACCTGAAGGTGGTTTCGGTGGCGTCTCTCTGTACCGTGCACAGCGTGGAGGCGTCACGCAAGGTCGGCGCGGCCATCCGCAAGGCCGTCGAGGCGTCGGATTCCAACGTGGCGCTGCTGGCCTCGGGCTCCCTGTCGCACAAGATCTGGCCCAACGACATCTACGACGAGAACAACGGCACCTTCACCATTTCCTCGACATTCAACGAGGTGGTCGACCGCCGCGTGCTCGAGATGTGGCAGGCGGGCGAGCACGACACCTTCCTGAAGATGCTGCCCGAGTACGCGCGCCACTGCACCGGCGAAGGTCTGATGCACGACACCATGATGCTCTACGGCGCCCTGGGCTGGGACCAGTACCGGGGGCGGGCCGAGGTGATCACCGAATATTTCCCTTCCTCCGGAACCGGCCAGACGAACGTCGTGTTCCCGGTCTGAGTTGCCCGATGAAACCCCTGCCAATCGATGCGTCGCGTCTGCTCGCCAATCTCGCCGAACTGCGCACATTCGGCGCCGTGGGTCCCGGTGTCGCCCGGTCTGCATTCTCGGACGCGGACGTTGCCGCGCGCCGCCGAATCGCCGAACTGATGCGCGATGCCGGTCTCGAGCCGGTCTGCGACCCCTGCGGCAACCTGTTCGGACTGCCGCCCGACCCGGCTCCCAGTCTGCTCATGGGCTCGCACAGCGACAGCCAGCCCCGCGGCGGGTGGCTCGACGGCATCTTCGGCGTGCTGGCGGCGCTCGAGGTGGCGCGCGCCGCCCGGATGGCTGGCGGGCCGCCGGTGGCCGTGGTCTCTTTCCAGGACGAGGAGGGCTGGTACGGCAGCCTGCTGGGCAGTACGGTCTGGACGGGCGCGCGTGCGCTCGACGACGCGGACGCGTTGACCGATGTGAACGGGCAAACCTTCGGTGCGGCACGGGCGCGCGCGGTCGAGATCGCCCCAGTGGCTGCCGTCGATCCCGCACGTTTCCGGGCTTTCATCGAGCCGCACATCGAGCAAGGGCCGGTGCTTCATCAGAGTGGCGAGAAGATCGGTGTGGTGGATGCCATCGTCGGCATGCGCTCGTTCACGGCGTGCTTCGTCGGCGAGGCCAATCATGCCGGTACCACGCCCATGCCCATGCGCCGCGATGCCGTACAGGCGATGGCGCGCTTCGTACACGAACTGAACGAGCGTTTCTCGGCGCTCGCGGGAGAACGCACGGTCTGGACGAGCGGGCGGATCGAGATCGAACCCAATGCGCCGTCCATCGTCCC
>JAUIAI010000677.1 GCA_030425615.1 Gammaproteobacteria bacterium | reverse complement strand
CGTCGATGTAGTCCAGCACCTTGGGGTCCAGGACGAAGTAGCCGCCATTGACCCAGGCGCCGTCTCCCTTGGGCTTTTCCTTGAAGCTGGGCACCACATTGCCCTCGGCCGGCAGCGTGAAGGCCCCGAAGCGCCCGGGCGGCTGCACGGCCGTGACCGTGGCCAGACGTCCTTCGCTGCGGTGCATGGCGATCGCTTCCGAGATGTTCGCATCGGTCACGCCGTCGCCGTAGGTGCAGCAGAACGGCTCGGACGGATCCAGATAAGGCGCCGCGTGTTTGATGCGCCCACCCGTCATGGTGTTCAGCCCCGACTCGACGAGGGTGACCTTCCAGGCCTCGGCGTTCGTCTGGTGCATGGTCATGCGGTTGTTGGCGAGATCGAAGGTCACGTCCGAGCTGCCCAACGCATAGTTCGCGAAGAACTCCTTGATCATGTGGCCCTTGTATCCGCACAGGATGATGAACTCCTCGATGCCGTGGGCCGAGTAGGTCTTCATGATGTGCCAGAGGATCGGCCGTCCGCCGATTTCGACCATGGGTTTGGGGCGGATCGAGCTTTCTTCGCTGATACGCGTTCCGAAACCACCCGCGAGAATCACTGCCTGCATCGCCTTGTCCGTCAGTTGTTTTCCGATTGCAGGCAGCATAGCAATCCACGACGACGGCTGGCCGAAGTTGTCACCAACGGAGCATGCCGGCCGACGAAGGTCGTCAGGATGTGGGTTGACCGCATCAGACACGGCACGAGGGCGTGCCGCTGTGCGCGCTGACGCGGCGGGTCAGGTGTCGGCCGCGGGTGGCCGGCCCACCGCGCCGTGCAGGCGTTGCATCGCGCCCTGTGCGTCGCCGCTCACGAAGTCGTCGATGACGTCCAGACCGTGGGCGATCCCGGTCTCAATGGCCTGCAGGTCGTCCGGTCCGGGAGGGCGCAGCACGTAGTCGGCCACCGGTTGCCGCGAGCCCGAGTCACGCGGATGACCAATTCCAAGCCGCAGGCGCCAGAAACCGGCTGATCCGAGGCGGGCGCGGATGTCCTTCAGCCCGTTGTGCCCGGCCACGCCGCCGTCGAACTTCAGGCGAGCCTGGCCCGGCGCCATGTCGAGCTCGTCGTGTACGACGAGCACCTCTTCCGGCGCGAACTTGTAGAAGCCGGTGAGCGCGGCGACGGACTGGCCGGACCGGTTCATCAGCGTGTGGGGCTTGAGCAACCAGCAAGAGTGCCCGCCGGCCATCTGCGCGCGCACCGCCTCGCCGTTGAAACGCGTCTCCCGGCGCCACTGGCCCCCCTTGCGGCGGGCCAGTGCGTCGACGAACCAGAACCCGGCATTGTGCCGGGTGTTCTCGTACGGGCTGCCGACGTTGCCCAGGCCGACGATCAGCCGGATGTCCGCCACGGGCCCGGCCGTCAGGCTTCTTCGTCCCCGGAGCCGTCCCCGCCTTCGCCCGCGGCGTCGCCGCTGGACGCACCACCCTTGACGGTGGCCGTGGCCACCACGGGGTCCTGATCGTGCATGAGTGCCGTGCTCTGCACGCCCTTGGGCAGGTTAAGGTTGCTGATGTGCACCGAGTGCTCGACGGACATGCCGGACATGTCGACTTCGATGTACTCGGGCAGATCGGCCGGCAGACAGGTGACTTCGATCTCGGTCAGGACGTGGCTGATCACCGCGTGCTGGATCTTGATGGCCGGCGACTGCTCCTGGTTCACGAAATGCAGGGGCACGGAAAGCGTGACCTTCTCGTTGCCCTGCACGCGCTGGAAGTCGATGTGCATGACCAGGCGCTTGTACGGATGCCATTGCACGTCACGCAACAGAACCGACTCGCTCGCTCCGTCCACCTCGAGATCGAGGATCGACGAATGGAAGGCCTCGACGCGCAACGCGTGGTACAGCGCGTTGTGATCGAGTTCGATGCTGCGGGCGTCGGACGCGCCGCCGTAGACGATGCCGGGCACCCGGCCGGCGCGCCGCAGGCGGCGGCTCGCACCCGTTCCCTGCAATTGACGCGATGAGGCGATGACTTTCATTTCACTTTCTCCGAAAACAGGCTGCGGCGCCGCGACCAGTCACCGCAACCAACCAAAAAACCGGCCGCCCTCGACCCGGGGCGGATAGGCCGCGCTCGCTCGCGACCGGGGCGCGCGCACCGTCGCGCCCGCAGCGCCGACGATGCGCGGGCGGGCTTCGTCAGTCGACGAAGAGCGAGGAGACCGAGTCGGCGCGGTTGATCCGCGCGATCGTCTCGGCCATCAGCTGGGCGACGCTGACCACCCGGATCTTCGGGCAGGCCTTGCCGTCGCGCGGCAGAGGGATCGTGTCCGTGACGACGAGTTCGTCCAGCGACGAATCCGCCACCCGTGCAACCGCTCCTCCGGAGAGCACCGGGTGCGTACAGTAGGCCGAGACCCTGCGCGCACCGTGCGCCTTGAGCGCCGCCGCACCCTTGACCAGGGTGTTGGCGGTATCGACCATGTCGTCGATGATCACGCAGCTTCGGTCTTCGACATCGCCGATGATGTTCATGACCTCGGCGACGTTGGCCTTGGGGCGGCGCTTGTCGATGATGGCCAGCTCGCAGTCGAGCTGCTTGGCCAACGCCCGCGCGCGCACCACGCCGCCGACGTCCGGCGACACCACGATGGGATTCTCGAACTGCTGCTGGTGCATGTCGGCCAGCAGCAGCGGGGACGCATAGATGTTGTCCACGGGAATGTCGAAGAACCCCTGAATCTGGTCGGCGTGCAGGTCCATGGTCAGGACGCGGTCCAC
>JAUIAI010000676.1 GCA_030425615.1 Gammaproteobacteria bacterium | reverse complement strand
GTTTCACCCGGCTGTCGATCCTGCTCTATACCGTGCTGTTGCTGGCCACGAGCGTCATGCCGTATCTGTTGCACATGAGCGGGCTGTTCTACCTGCTCAGCGCGCTCGCGCTCGGTGGCGTGTTCATCGTGTATGCCTTGCGTCTCTGGCGCGACTACTCCGATACGCTGGCGCGCAAGACGTTCAGCTACTCGATCCTCTATCTCTGCGCGCTCTTCGGCGCCATGCTGATCGACCGCTTCCTCTGAACGGCGCGCCGGCGAGGTGACGGGTCCCTGGCCGTGAGGCCGGGTGACTTTCGTCGTTTCGGCTGCCGGCCGGGTTCGTGCGACCGGAGAGCTACCCTGATCCAAGGAGTCCTGCCGTGATTCTCTCGCGAGCGGTCACCGCCATCGTTCTCGCCTCCCTGTTCGCGGTCGGCGCCTGTCGCCAGGCCGGGCCCAGCTTCCAGAGCACCGATATCACCGGTGCCGGATTCGGGCGCGACTTCTCGCTGAGCGACCCCGACGGCAAAACGCGCACTCTGGCCGACTTCCGCGGCAAGGTGCTCGTGGTCTTCTTCGGCTTCACGCAATGCCCGGACGTGTGCCCGACGACGCTGCTGCGCATGAAGGAAGTCATGGCCGCGCTCGAGCCTGCGGAAGCGGAGAAGGTCCGGGTCGCGTTCATCACCGTGGATCCGGAGCGTGACACCGCCGAGGTTCTGTCGCAGTACGTGACCGCCTTCGATCCGCGCTTCGTGGGTCTGCGGGCGGATCCCGAAAAGACGGCCGAGGTCGCCAAGGAGTTCAAGGTCTTCTACATGAAGGTCCCCGGGAGCACACCGGAGTCCTACACGGTCGACCACACGGCCGCCAGTTACGTGTTCGATACGGACGGCAAGATCCGGCTCATGGTCAAACACGGCGCCAGCGTCGACACCATCGTCCACGATCTGCGACAGTTGCTCTAGCGCGCTGACGGCCGGCCGGCAGCTAGGGCGTGCCGACGCTTCGCCGCCCCGGTCGGTGGGCGGTCCAGCCCGCGGCCAGTGCTGCTCCGATGATCATCGCGGCTCCGGTGGCGGTGCGCCAGCCGGCTTCTTCCTGGCCGATGACGATCGCCGAAACGGCCGCGAATACCACCTCGCTGATCATGACCACCGCGGTGACGTTCGCCGGCAGTCGCGCGGTGCCGTACTGCAGGCAGAGATTCGCCACGACGAACACCGTGGTGAGCGCCAGAGCCGGCCACAGCCACGGCCATACCGGAACGGCTGGCCACGGAACCAGGGTTCCGCCGAGCAGCGTCGCCAGCAGCCCCGGCACGATCATGCCACCCGAAAACATCGCCATTGCCCGGGCGGGCGCCGGGACCTGCGCATGGCGCTTCAGCCAGATGTTGGTCGCCGCGAAGCAGAATCCCCCGGCCAGTCCGAGCCAGTCGCCGAGTGCGGACGGCCAGGGCATTCCCATGCCCGGCTGCCAGAGCACCAGGATCGCGCCGCCGACGGCGACGACGATGCGCAGCGTCGCGGCCACGGTGAGCGGTTCGCCGAGAACCCAGCGGGCGAGCAGTGCCGCCCACACGGGCATCATGTAGAAGAGCAGGACGACCCGGATCACCTCGCCGATCAGGACGCCCCAGTTGAACGCGGCATTCGTGAAACCGGCGGCGAGCACCAGCACCCAGAGTCCGCGTCGCCGAATCAGTTCGCCGACGACGGACGGCCTCCAGGCAACGATGCCCGCGCACGCGACCGCGTACATCACGGCCGAGGTCCAGAGGCTGTGCAGGCCGAGCGCGTCGAGCTGGCGGAACGGCCACCACGACAGGCCGAAGATGGCCGCGTTCACGAGCAGGGCGGCCACCGCGGGCCAGGGGGCGTGTCGAGGCAAGTGGGGCTCGATGCAGTGATCCGGGAACGACCAGCCGCCACGCGGCGCCTTCGTTTGGCCGGGTCATCATGAAAAAGAGATCGCCGCGCGATGGCGCGGCGATCCCGATCCTAACCGGACGGCGGTTCGAACCCCTGAGGGCCCAGGCGTCCGGCCCCGCAACCCCTCAGGGCCTGAGCCTGCGGTCGCTGTCAGACGACGATATCAGGCGAATTCGGCGAGCGTGGCCCGCATGCTGCGCAGCGCCTTGGTTTCGATCTGACGAATGCGCTCTGCAGAAACGCCGAACTCGTCGGCCAGCGTCTGCAGGGTCACCGACCCGCCTTCCTCTTCGCCTCGCAACCAACGCGCTTCGATGATGCGCCGGCTGCGCGGGTCCAGGGCGTCCAGCGCCTCCCGGATGCCTTCGCTCTTCAGGTGATCGAACTCGCGTTCGGCCATGAGGTGGTCCGGTTCGGTCTCGGGCGCCGAGAGATAGGCGATGGGCGCATAGCTCGTCTCGCCGTCATCGATCTCGCCGTCCAGCGCGACTTCCTGTCCCCCGAGTCGGGTCTCCATCTCGAGGACGTCGTCTTCGCGTACGTTCAGGTCGCGGGCGATCTGGCTGACCTCGCTCGGCGAGAGCGTGTTGCTGCCCTGCTTCATGGAACGCAGGTTGAAGAACAGTTTGCGCTGCGCCTTGGTGGTGGCGATCTTCACGAGGCGCCAGTTGCGCAGGATGTACTCGTGGATCTCCGCCTTGATCCAGTGGATGGCGAAGGAGACGAGCCGGACGCCGCGCTCCGGATCGAAGCGCTTGACCGCCTTCATGAGCCCGACGCTGCCTTCCTGGATCAGGTCGGCATGCGGCAGCCCGTATCCGAGATACTGTCGCGAAATGGAGACAACCAGCCGCAGATGCGACA
>JAUIAI010000675.1 GCA_030425615.1 Gammaproteobacteria bacterium | reverse complement strand
GCCTGTCCTCCTGGCTGTCCTCGCCGGTCCTGGCCGCCGATGCGTTCACGGATGCCATGACGGACGCCTATCCGGCCTATCGTGCCGCGCTGTACAGAACCAACAGCGGGTCCAAGCAGGAGTCCGAACAGGCGATTGCGCGGACCCGGCAGGCGTGGAACGCGTTGATCGCCAACTACGGCGACAAGCCGCCGGCACCCTACGACCGCGACCCGGAATTCGCTCCGACGCTCGCCGCAGTGGCCGGCGTGTTCGAGAAGGCGGAAGACCAGATCGCTGACGGTGAACTCGCCGAGGCCCACGAAACCCTGGAGTCGGCGCGCGATCTGATGGCCGATCTCCGCCGCCGCAACGACGTGATCGTCTACAGCGACCACATGAACGCCTACCACGCGGAGATGGAGAAAGTGCTGACTCACGGTGGCGAGACCGTAAGCCGGCCCGGAGGCCCCCTGTTGCTGATGGCCGAGGTGGGCAAACTCGAGTATCTGGCCGCCCGTCTGCGCACGGAGGCGCCCGCCGCGCTCACCACCGACCCGCGCTTCGAGTCGGCCATTCAGGAGGTCGAGGGTTCGGTGGCGGCCCTGCGGGACGCCGTGCTCACCGGCGACACGGAGAAGATCCGGCGCTCGCTGCCCGCGATCAAGAAGCCCTACGCGAAGCTCTTCCTGCAGTTCGGCTGAACGGGGCCGGCAGCTCCCTGCGTCCGGGTGGCGGCACCTCAGCGAACCGCTGCCAGCAGTTCGGAGGGGCCGTTGATGAAATTGCTGCGCAGCCGCTTCGCGGGCGCGGTCGACCGGATCTCCGGGTAGCGCCGCAGCAACTCGGTCAACGCGATGCGCAGTTCCAGCCGAGCCAGATGGGCGCCCAGGCAGAAATGCGGCCCGCCCATCCCGAAAGCCATGTGGGGATTGGGCGAGCGCAAAATATCGAACCGATGCGGCGCATCGAATTTCGCCGGATCCCGGTTCCCGGAGGTGAACCAGAGCGCGACCTTGTCGCCGGCCCGCACGGGCTGGCCGGCAATCTCGGTATCGCGCGTGGCGGTCCGCCGCATGTGCATCGTGGGCGTGGCCCAGCGCACGCACTCCTCGACCGCACCGGCTGCAAGGCCTTCGAGATTGTTCAACCATAACCGCTTCTGGTCCTCGAAGGCCGTCAGTGCCTCGAGCGCGTAGGCCAGAGTCGCCCGCGTCGTGTCGGCCCCGGCCGCGCCGAGCAGCGCGAAGAACGCCCCGAGTTCGTCGAGTGACAGTCGCTCCCCGTCGACCTCCGCATTGGCGAGCCCGCTCATCAGGTCGTTCTGCGGCTGCGCGCGCTTGCGCCGAGCGAGTTCCCGGCCATAGGCCTGGATCTCCAGGCCGGCCTCGCGCATGCGCTCCTGACGCCCCCCGAATCGCGGATCGGCCGAAAAGAACAGCAGATCGGCCAGTTCGAGGATTCGGGGATGATCGGCCGCGGGCACGCCCATCATGTCGTAGAACACGGCCATCGGGATCGGCGTGGCATACGCGGCGACGAAATCGAACTCCCCATTCGACGGAATCGCGTCCAGGGCCTGTCTGGCCCGGGTGCGGATGCGTTCCTCCAGCCGCGCCACGGCCTGTGGCATGAAGCTGGCGGCGACCAGTTTCCGATATCGGGAATGCCGCGGCGGATCCGCCTCGATCATGGAACCGCTCCCGCCGCGGGGTCCGTCGCCTTCGAACCGGACCTGAATGCCTTGCGCGCTGCTGAACGTGGCCGTGTCCCGGTTGACGCGCACGATGTCTTCGTATCGGGTCACGGCCCAGAAGCCGCGCTCGCCCGAGTCCGGATGCCGATGCCATGAGACCGGCCGTTCGCGCCGCAGCTTCTCGAACAGGGCTACAAGGTCCGGCCGTGCGAAGGTCTCGAGACTGGCGAGGTTGATCTCGTCGACCGTGAGTGTGGTTGCACGGGTTTCAGCGTCGCAGTTCATGCTCTCACGTCCGCCTTGCGCGACCGTTGGCGCCCTGCAGTTGCGGAGGAAGCCGTTCATCGCAGCCCAGCGCGACACGGCGAACCTCGTCACTGTCGTTCGGTTGATGCCCCACCACGCTCACCGGGGGAGGTGATTCGACAACGCTGCACGCCAGACGGCCAAGGCCGGTGACCTCGACCGAGATCGAATCGCCGACATCGAGCGGACGCGAATTCGCGGGTGTGCCCGTGAGCACGATGTCGCCCGGCAGCAGGGTGATGTGCCGCGCGACATCGGCGACCAGGACATCGATTCCCCAGATCATCTCCGACAGGCTCCCCTCCTGGACGACGACACCATTGCGAACGGTGCGCAACGTCTGTTCGCGGATGTCGACACCGCTGACGAGACCCGGGCCGACCGGGCAGAAGCCGTCCGCGCCCTTGACCCGAAGCATGGAGCCGGCATCCGTGTCCCGCATGTCCTGAAGACCCATATCCAGCGCACACGCGAAGCCGGCCAGATGATCCCAGACCTGGTCGGGTCGAACGTTGCGGGTGGGCCGGCCGATCACGGCGGCCACTTCGCCCTCGTAGTTCAGATATCGATAGCCCTCCGGGCGGACGATCTCCCCACCGTGCGCGTTCAGTGTGGTGGTCGGCTTCAGGAAGTACGTGGGATTCAACGTGTGACCGGCAGGCAGTTCCCGACCTCGGAACTCGAAGAAGCGCGAGGCGTAGTTCAGATGGACGCAGACGATCTTCGTAGGCCGGCACGGCGGTAGATGCACGAGGTTCTCCGGATCGAACTCCCGTCCGTCGGCCACCCGCAGGACGTCGCCCA
>JAUIAI010000674.1 GCA_030425615.1 Gammaproteobacteria bacterium | reverse complement strand
AGCGTGTCCGCGACGAGTGCGTCGAGCAGGCGGGCCCGCTGGATCAGGCCGGACTCGAGCCGTGACCACTCCGCGGCCGAGAACTGCAGGGGCACGAGGTCGAGCAGCCAGGGACGGCTCCCCCCCTCGTCGGCACCACGAAAGGTGACATCGTGCTCGCGCAGCTGATCGTCGGCATAGGCCTGCGCCCGCCGCCGCTCGTCCTCGCCCATACCGGCCAGCCGTTCGACCAGCGGATGCCAGCCCGGGCGCAGCGCGCCATCGGGGCCGAGCAGCTCGTCGTAAGCTCCTGCCGCCGGTCGATAGCCGTCGAGCAGCGCCTCGAGGGCGGGCGGTGATTTCTGAGGCTGCGCGGGCATGCGCCAGGGGATCGTTGGGGGTCGGAAACGCCCACGGCAGCGGCCGGACGCCGGCCGACGGGACGCACGAAGAATACAGCGTTTCGCGCGGCGCGCGGCTGGCCCGGCGCCCGGTCCGGCCGGGCGTGGAAGCGCAGGGTCGCGAGGCGGTCAGGACCAGCGCAGATCGAGCGTGTTCGGAAAAGCCGGATGCCCGGCCGTTCGACCCGGTTCGCGCCGACCCGGCGTGTGTCCCGCCGCTTCGAACCGCGCGAGACGGCGCCCCTCGGCCTCGTAGGCATTGACCGGAAAGACCTCGAAATTGCGTCCTGCCGGGTGCCCGACATGGTAGGTGCAACCGGCCACGGCGCGATCCTGCCAGGTGTCGTGCAGGTCGAAGGTGAGGGGCGCGTCCACGCCCACCAGCGGGTGAAGGCTGGCTGCGGGCGCCCAGGCGCGAAAACGCACGCCGCCGACGGACTCGCCGTTCTCGCCGGTGGCCGTCATCGGCACCTCGAAACCGTTGCAGAGCACCCGGTACCGATCCGCCGCAGCTGAGTTCACCAGCACCTCCAGGCGCTCGACGGAACTGTCCACGTAGCGCACGGTGCCGCCGATGGCACCCTGTTCACCCATGACGTGCCAGGGCTCGAGCGCCTGGCGCAGCGTGACGCGCGCATCGCCGAATCCGAACGATCCGAAGCGCGGGAAGCGGAACTCGAAATGGGGCGCGAACCAGGCCGGGTCGAAGTCGAATCCGAAATCGCGGAGATCGGCGAGAACCTCGAGCAGGTCCTGCCAGAGGAAACGCGGCAGCATGAAACGATCGTGCAGCGCCGTCCCCCAGGGGGTCAGGCGGCCTGGATCCGGGCGCTCCCAGAACAGGGTGACCAGGGCCTTGACCAGCAGCTGCTGGGCCAGACACATGCGCCAGTGCGGCGGCATCTCGTAAGCGCGAAACTCGACGAGCCCCAGACGCCCGGTAGGGCCGTCGGGAGAGTACAGCTTGTCGATGCAGATCTCGGCCCGGTGCGTGTTCCCGGTGACATCGACCAGCAGATTGCGGAAGATGCGGTCGGTCAGCCAGGGCAGATGCTCTTCGCCGGGCTCGGGCACCTGTCGGAACGCGAGCGCCATTTCGTACAGCGAATCGTGCCGCGCCTCGTCGAGTCTGGGCGACTGGCTGGTGGGCCCCACGAACAGGCCCGAGAACATGTACGACAGGGCCGGATGGCGTTGCCAGTAGGCGATGACGCTGCGCAGGAGGTCCGGCCGCCGCAGGAACGGACTGTCCCCGGCCGTGGGGCCGCCGAGCACCAGATGGGCGCCGCCGCCGGTGCCGACCTGCCGGCCGTCGATGAGGAACTTGAACGCCGACAGGCCCGTCTGGCGCGCCGCCTCGTACAGCACCTCGACGATCTCGCGATGCTCGGCCCAGCTCCCGGCCGGCTGCACGTTGACCTCGATGACACCCGGGTCCGGGGTCACCTTGATCTGCCGGATACGCGGATCCTCGGGCATCGGATAGCCCTCGAGGCGCACCTGCATCCCACCGGCCTCGGCCGCCGCCTCGATCTCGTCGACCAGCGCGAGATAGTCGGCGGCCGCGGGCAGCGGCGGCATGAACACGCAGAGCACGCCGTCGCGGACCTCCGCGGCGATCGCGGTCCGCACGGCCTGCCCGGCCAAACCCGGCTGCGCCGACGGTGCCGGCCTCGGCTCCGGCTCGCCGGCTAGCCTGGGCTGATCGCGGCCGGGCAGCGGCGCGGCCGGAGCGAACGGGTCGGCGGGCAACACGTGCGGATAGTCGCGCTCGGCCAGTCGCGGCAGCGACGGCAGGGGGAGTCGGTAGCCGATGGCCGAATCACCGGGCACGAGCCAGAGGCGTCCGGCCCGGGTCGTCCAGGGCTCGCTGATCCAGCGGCGGCGGCCGTCGGGTGCCTGCCAGACCTGCAGGGGCAGCACGAAGCCGGCAACCGTATCGAGCCCGCGCTCGAAGACGCGGGCGAGCCGTTCCCGGGCCATGGGATCGTCGAGCCGGTTCTCCTCGGGATCGACACCCTGTGGCAGGTGCCGCTCCTGGCCGATGAAGTGCCATGGATCCTCGTAAGCCTCGAGCACCGCGGCCGGATCGACGCCGACCCGTTCGGCGAGGTCCCGCAGCAGCGCTCCAGCGGCCTCGGGTTCGCTCGGCGCGTGCGTCGTGACAGCCGACGCCTGCAGCGCGGGATTGCGCCAGATCGGCTCGCCGTCCGCGCGCCAGTACAGCGTGAAGGCCCACCGCGGAAGCTGCTCGCCCGGATACCACTTGCCCTGACCATGATGCAGGAGTCCCGACGGCGCGAAATGATCGCGCAGACGCCGGATCAGGAGATCGGCGTATTCCCGCTTGCGGCCACCGAGCGCCTCGGTGTTCCAGGCCGGGTCGTCGGGCTCGCCCTCGGCCACG
>JAUIAI010000673.1 GCA_030425615.1 Gammaproteobacteria bacterium | reverse complement strand
CTCGATGATCATCACGACCTCGCCGGCCTCGACGGCCTGACCGGCCTGCTTCTCGATCTTCCAGACGGATCCTGCGACTTCAGCGAGAACGTTCATGATCGGTTCACCTGCGACGGAGATGGGGCCACGGCGGCCCCCCCTGCGGGCCCGCCAGGATCCGGATCTTAGACGACGGTGAACTGGCCCATCATGCCGGCGTCCTCGTGCTCGAGAATGTGGCAGTGGAACATGTAGGGCGCCGACGGGCCTGCGCGATGGTCGAAACGCATCAGCAGATCGACCTCACCGTCCACGAGCACCGTGTCCTTCCAGCCCTTCAGATGTGCGGGCACCGGCCCGCCGGAAACGGCCGCCACCAGGAACGAGACCCCGTGCACATGGAACGGGTGCTGCATCATCTCGCTACGCACTCGCCATCGCTCGATGCGCCCGCCGCGCGCTTCGAGGTCGATGCGGCGCATGTCGAAGGGCCGACCGTCGATGCCGAATCCGCCCATCATGCCGGGGCCCATGCCGCCCCCGCCCATGCCGCCGCCCATGCCGCCGCCCATGCCGCCGCCCATCATTCCGCGGCCTCCCATCATGCCGCCCATGCGCCCCATGCCTCCCCCGCGCATTCCGCCGCCCATGCCGTGACCCATGGTGAGCGACAGTTCGCGAAAGACTTCGGCCTCCGACGAACCGAGCGACAGCTCACGACCGTCGAGGCGATCGGGCAGGCGCCGGTGGCGGGCCGGCGGGCCGCCGTCGGCCACGAAGCGCACGACGTTGGGCGACTCCAGCGGGACATCTGCGCCCATCATGCCCCCCATCATCCCGCCCATCATCGGCCCGTTGGCGACCGTGTCGGCCACGAGCCGGTCCTCGCCGCCGGAACCGAAGTCCACCAGCAGCTCGGCCCTTTCGCCGGGCGCCAGCGGAAGACCCTCGAGCGCGATCGGGGCCGGCAGCAGGCCGCTGTCGGTGCCGACGAGGTGCAAGGGTCGTCCGGAGGCCATCGCGAACCGGTAGATTCGTGCGTTCGAGGCGTTGAGCACCCGCAGACGGACGATCCCCGCCGGCACCGCCGCCACCGCGCCGATCTGCCCGTTCACGGTGATCGTGTCGCCCAGATAACCCTGCATCACGTCGTGCATCCCGGGCGCATAGCCGGTACTCCCGCCGGAGAACCGCCGGTCCTGCACGATGAGCATCAGATCGTCCACGCCGTACTCGGCCGGCAGACCGCGTGCGTCGTCGCGTCCGTCGCTGACCTGCACGACGCCGGCGAGCCCGGCATGCACGTGTACCGCCGTACGCTCGTGGATGTGCGAGTGGAACCAACCGGTCATGGGCGGCTGGTCGATCGGCAGCACGACGTTCCAGGTCTCGCCGGGAGCGATCTGCTGATGCGGCCCGCCGTCGACGTCGCCCGGCACCGCCAGGCCGTGCCAGTGGCATGACACCGCCTCCCCGAGGCGGTTGCGCACGGCAACGGCCGTCTCGCCGGGCGACACGCGTACCACCGGGCCCAGGAAGTCCGCCGAGAACCCCACGGTGTCACCTGCCAGCCCGCGGCCGAAAGCATGACGCCCCCCGCGGGCGACCAACTCGAAGCGCCCGCTCGGCCGCGTGTCGATCAGTTCCGGAAACTTCAGTCGCGACGGCGGCGCGGCCGGCACAACCGGGCAAAGACCCGCCAGTGCGGCACCCGCGGCCGTTTGCACGAATCGGCGTCGATGCATGGTCACTCTCCCCTGGGCATTGAGCGCTCGCGCGCATCTGCGCGCACCCGGCCGCCGCGGCGTTTCCCCGGCTCCGTTGGATTTGACATTGATTAAGACTATGAACGGGGCGCCGATTCGCCGCGTTGACCTGGGTCGAAAAAATCCGCATCGCGGGGAATGAACCCGCTGGGGCTTTCCGGGCACTCAGGGTCGAGCCCCCGGAGCCCGTCATGTCCGCCCCGTCCACCCGATCGACCCGCGCCGCCTTCGTCCACCTGCTCTTGCTGGCGGTGGCCATCGCCGGGCATGCTGCGATGCCGCCGCGCGAGGCCGGACGCTCGACCCTAGACGGGGCGTGGCCGCTGCAGCAGTGCGATCAGCGCGCCGGCCAGTAACACCAGGGCCGCGGCCGCGAGCCCACCGCCCACGTCGCCGGTGCGGTCCGCGATCCAACCGGCCGCCACCGGCCCGACGATCTGACCCGAAGCGAACACCAGCGTGAACACCGCCATCGTCGACGGCCACTGCGGCAGAACGAGGTCGCCGCCGTGGGAACCACGAAGAACGACAGCCCGAACGCCATGGCCGAGACCACGGTACCGGCCGCGTCCGGACGCAGGAGCGGCAGCGCCACGGCCAGTGCCGTGGCCAGGTTGGCCGCGGCCATCGCACCCCCCGCCCGGGCACGCGCCAGCACGGGACGCCAGACGAAAGGCGATGCGATGACGAGCACGCTCAGGCCGGCCCAGGCCAGCGCGCTGACGGCCACGCTGAGCCCGAGGTCGCGCATCCACGCCACCAGGAAGGTCAGATACGCCAGATAGCCGACGGCGAACAGCGCGTAGCTGAGCAGCGCGGCCCAGACACCCGTCAGGCGAGCGCGCCGTGACGTCGGCGGCACCGCCGCACCATCCACCCTCGGCTTGGCCGCAGGCGGCAGCCGGCGAACGGCCGCCGCCGACGGCCAGACCGCGGCCGCCGAAGCGATCCCCATCGCCAGCCAGGCCCAGTGCCAGGCCTGACCGCCGAGGCTCGTGAGGATCGCCGGCACCGCGAGCCCCGAGACGAGCATGCCCACCCCTCCACCGC
>JAUIAI010000672.1 GCA_030425615.1 Gammaproteobacteria bacterium | reverse complement strand
AACGGCAGCCAGTTCCAGGACAGGAAGCCGATACCCTGCTCGGCGAAACGACCCTCGTTCTGCCCCAGCACGATCTCGCTCATGTTCAGGCTGCCCGAAACCATGAGTACCACCACCAGACAGAAGCCGATGGCCAGTTCGTAGGACACCATCTGGGCGGAGGCGCGCATCGCCCCGAGAAACGGATACTTCGAGTTCGAGGCCCAGCCGGCGATGATGACGCCGTAGACCTCGACGGAGGTGATGGCCAGCAGGAGCAGGAGGCCCGCATTGACGTTGGCGAGCGCCATCTCGGGGCCGAAGGGAATCACCGCCCAGGCCGCCATGGCCGGCATGATGGTCATGATGGGACCGAGGACGTACAGCACGCCGTTCGCCTGCGACGGCAGTACGATCTCCTTGAACATCAGCTTGACCGCGTCCGCGATCGGCTGGAGCAGTCCCTTGGGTCCCACGCGGTTCGGCCCCACGCGAAGGTGCATGTAGCCGATCATCTTGCGTTCCCAGAACGTGAGATAGGCCACGCAGAACAGCACGGGCACCATCACGGTGAGAATCTTGATCAGCGTCCAGAGCACCGGCCAGACGCCCCCGAAGACGCCCGCGCCGAACGCGTTGACACTGTCCACGAAGCCTTCCATCAGAGCTTCCGTATCGTGATGGGTCCAAAGGGAGCGGTCAGCCCGACCGCCTGCGGCAGCGCCTGCGCGGCCCGGATGACGCCCGGTGCCAGCGCCTCGTCAGCGGTGAGTGTCCATTCGCCGCCCGCTTCGTGGCCGCCGAGCAGCACCCGGTCACCCGGCGCGAACCCCAGGGTGGCGAGCGTCTCGGGATGCACGCCTGCCAGCCCCGCGCGACGACCGTCGGTGGTGGCCTGCAGCGACTCGGCGCGCCGGACGATCGCGTCGCCGGCGTAGATGGGCACCTCGCCCAGGCGCTGCAACTCGCCGGCCGCAGCGCGCGGTACAGGCGGGCAGGACATCCCGCCCGACAGCGTCGTCGAGAGCAGATCCTCGAACACGGACACCCTCGCCCCGGCACTGGCCAACGACTCCAGGGCGGCATCCCCCGACCCGGCCAGCGGCACGTTCAATGCTTCCGCGCGCACGTCCTCCACCGAGGTGTGATCGAACCCCTGCAGTTCCAGAAGGTTTGCGAGCACCCGCAGGACCTTCCAGCCCGGCCGGCTCTCACCCGCCGGCATGGCGACACCGTTGAAGCTCTGCAGCCGCGCCTCCGTGTTGACGAAGCTGCCGGCGGTCTCGGTGAAGGGCGCGGAGGGAAGGAGAACGCTGGCCACCTCGAGCAGATCTTCGCTCGCGTAGGGAGTCAGCGCGACCACCGAATCCGCAGCGGCGAGTGCACGCATGGCATGACCGCCCGCGGCGAAATCGCGCGAAGGTTCGATGTTCAGCAGCAGGTACGCCCGCAGGTTGTCCGCGACCTGCTCCATGGCGTTGCGTCCCGTGTCGCCGAGCGCCCGCGCGTTGACCGCGCCGAGGGCCCGCGGCGTCGCGCCCGCGAGGTAGCCGCCGACGCTGTTCGCGGAGTCACCGAGCACCCCGGCCCGACCCTCGCACACGCCCGCCAGGGCCGTGGCCAGTCGCATCAGGTCACTCGCCTGCGGATGCTGGACGGCGGCATTGCCCAGCAGCACCGCCGGGTTCTCGGCCTCGCAGAGCGCCCGGGCCACCTGCTTCTGCGCGTCGGTGGGCTGCATGCCGGCCAGCGCTCCCGAGAAGCTCGCGGACGCAGCGCGGCCGCTGATGGCCACGGCCGCGGCCAGCACGCCGAGAAGTTCGCCACGCCAGCCCTGCGGCCCGACGATCAGGCGGCCACCGACGGGCATCAGCAGGTCGTCGTCCGCCGCGTGCAGCACGTGCACGCCGAGTCCACGTTGACGCGCCGCCACGCGAAGACGCACAGCCAGCAGCGGGTGCTCCTTGCGCAGCGAGCTGCCCACCAGCAGGACTTCGTGCAGCTCGGACAGCGCCTGCACGGGCATGCCGAGCCAGGGGGCGCCCTCACCGTGCGTGTCGATCCCGAAATCCGTCTGACGCAGCCGGAAGTCGACGTTGTCCGATCCCAGGGCCCGCGCGAGCTTCTGGGCGAGATAGAGTTCCTCGAACGTTGAAGCGGGGGACGCCAGGACGCCGATCTGGTCGGCGCCATGGTCGACACGGGCCGCGCCCAGCGCGAGTGCCGCCTGATCAAGGGCGCTGCGCCAGTCCGTGGTCTCCCAGACCCCGTCGCGCCTGACCATCGGCTGGGTCAGACGCGAGGCGTCGTCGAGTCCCTCGTAGGCGAAACGATCGCGGTCCGAGAGCCAGCACTCGTTCACGGCCTCGTTCTCGAACGGGACCACACGCATCACCTTGCCATGCTTGAGCTGGGTGACGATGTTCGCGCCGAGTGAATCGTGCGGCGAGATGGAACGGCGTCTGGACAACTCCCAGGTGCGCGCCGAGTAGCGGAACGGCTTCGAGGTCAGGGCCCCCACCGGGCAGATGTCGATCATGTTGCCCGACACCTCGGAATCCACCGACTGCCCGACGAAGCTCATGATCTCCGAGTGCTCGCCCCGGTTCGCCATGCCCAGTTCCATGATGCCGGCCACTTCCTGACCAAACCGGACACACCGGGTGCAATGGATGCAGCGGGTCATCTCCTCAGCGGAGATCAGCGGCCCCATGGGCTTGTGGAAGACGACCCGCTTGTCGACGTCGTAATGCGACTTCGAGCCGCCGTAACCGACCGCCAGATCCTGCAACTGACACTCGCCACCCTGGTCGCAGA
>JAUIAI010000671.1 GCA_030425615.1 Gammaproteobacteria bacterium | reverse complement strand
CACACCTTCAACATCTCCACGGCCACCATGTTCGTGGCCGCCGCGGCCGGCGCCCAGGTCGCCAAGCACGGCAACCGCAGCGTGTCGTCGAGCTCCGGAAGCGCGGACGTGCTCGAGGCCCTGGGGGTCAACATCATGCTCGAACCCGAACAGGTGGCGAAGGCGATCGAGACCACCGGTATCGGCTTCATGTTCGCGCCGAACCACCACCCCGCCATGAAGAACGTCGCCGCGGTGCGCAAGGAGCTCGGCGTGCGCACCATCTTCAACATCCTGGGCCCGCTGACCAATCCCGCCGGTGCGCCCAACATCCTGCTCGGGGTGTTCCACCCGGATCTCGTCGGAATCCACGTGCGGGCCCTGCAGCGTCTGGGCGCGGAACGCGCGATGGTGGTCTGGGGCCAGGACGGCATGGACGAGATCTCGCTGGGGGCCACCACGCTGGTGGGCGAACTGCGGGACGGCAAGGTGCGCGAGTACGAGATCCACCCGGAGGACTTCGGGCTCTCGATGCAGAGCAACCGCTCGATGCGCGTCGAGAATGCCGAGGAGTCGATGGCGATGGTCATGCAGGCGCTGCAGGGTAAGAGCGGCCCGGCCTACGAGATCGTGGCGCTCAATGCCGGAGCCGCACTCTATGTCGCGGGTCTGGCCGACAGCGTCGGCGCAGGGATCGAGCGGGCACGCGAGGTCATCGGTTCGGGTGCCGCGCGGGACAAGGTGGACGAGTACGTGGCGTTCACCCGCTCCGTCGCGGGCTGATTCCGGAGGAGAGCGCCGTGTCCGACATCCTGCGACGAATCATCGAGGTCAAGCAGCGTGAGGTCGCCGAGGCCCGCCAGCGGCTGTCCGAAGCAGCGCTCGCCCGCGAGGTGGCGGCGATCGACGATTCGGGTCCGCTGGCCGTGCGGGGTTTCGCATCCGCACTCAGGCGCCGTATCGATGCCGGCCGCCCGGCCGTCATCGCGGAGATCAAGAAGGCCAGCCCGAGCAAGGGCGTGATCCGGGAGGATTTCGATCCACCGGCGATCGCGGCCCGTTACGAGGCCGGCGGAGCGGCCTGCCTGTCGGTCCTGACCGACCGCGAGTTCTTCCAGGGCAGCCTCGGTTTCCTGCAGGCGGCGCGCTCGGCCTGTGCGTTGCCGGTGCTGCGCAAGGACTTCATGATCGACCCTTACCAGGTGCTCGAGGCGCGTGCGGCCGGCGCCGACTGCATCCTGCTGATCGTCGCCGCCCTCGAAGACGGCCGGATGCGGGAACTGGCGGACGCGGCCTCCGGGCTCGGCATGGACGTGCTCGTCGAGGTGCACGATGCGGCCGAGCTGGATCGCGCGTTGTTGTTGAAGACCCCCTTGATCGGCGTGAACAACCGCGACCTGCGCACGTTCGACGTGTCGCTCGCGACCACGCTCGACCTGCTGCCGGCGATGCCCTCCGACCGTCTCGTCGTGACCGAGAGCGGCATCGGCAGTCGGCAGGACGTGGAAGTCATGCGTGCGGCCGGAGTCCACACCTTCCTCGTGGGCGAGACGTTCATGCGCGCGGCGGATCCGGGAGAGGCGCTGGCCGCTTTGTTCGGCTGATCCGGTCGGGCGATGAACGGAACGCGAAACGCCCCGCAGGCGGTGCCTGCGGGGCGTCAACCGTTGCGGGATCGCGTGAGGTTTACATCGCGATCGAACACCAGTCGGGCGTGCGATTGTCGAAGTTGGCCATGTCGTAAGCGGCCATGTTGCGGCAACGCACGGAGCCCGTGGTCGGGTCACCGTCGTCGTACGCAGTGTCGATCGTGCTCATGATCTTGTGGGTGATGCCCGTGTTGTTCATGCCCAGTGCGGGGTTGTTGCCTGCACGCGGGAAGTAGTTCTCCCAGCGGGCGGGCTGGGCCACGCCGCCGAAGGCGGTGCGCAGACCTTCGTTGCCGGTGCCTGCGATGAAGCCGGCCACGCGCATGTGGTGCAGGGCGTTGCAGCTCTCGCCGGCATTCCCCATGCCGGGCTGGTTGCAGAAGCCACCCCAGGCGATCAGGCCGTCGCCGTTGCCGTTCACCACGGCGGGCACGGCGGTGGGGAAGCGCCCGGTGGCGTTGTTGTCGTCGCCGGGGCTCATGCGGTAGCGGTCCTGGTAGGCGTACAGGGCGGCTGCGGTTTCCTTGCTCAGGTTGTAGGTGGACTTGATCTTGGTGTTGAAGATCAGTTCCTGGCCCTTGAGGACGGCGCCGAGCAGCAGGCCGACGATGACCAGCACGATGGCGATCTCTACCAAGGTGAAGCCGCGCTGGGCTCTGGCAGTTGGGGACGACATGACGATTCTCCGGAGGATGGACGATGTGACGGCGGCACCGCGCCGCCCACGTCCCCGTCATCGGCACGCGCGAATCACGGCTTGATGCCGTTCGCTGGCGCGCTCCTGCCTTCGGTCCCTCCGGATCGCGGGTCGGCGCCGATCGATGAAGGTTCGTCTCCCCCCTCGAACGCGAAACGCCCCGCAGGCGGTGCCTGCGGGGCGTCAACCGTTGCGGGATCGCGTGAGGCTTACATCGCGATCGAGCACCAGTCCGGCGTACGGTTGTCGAAGTTGGCCATGTCGTAAGCGGCCATGTTGCGGCAACGTACCGAGCCTGTGGTCGGGTCACCGTCGTCGTACGAGGTGTCGATCGTGCTCATGATCTTGTGGGTGATGCCCGTGTTGTTCATGCCCAGTGCGGGGTTGTTGCCGGCGCGCGGGAAGTAGTTCTCCCAGCGGGCGGGCTGGGCCACGCCGCCGAAGGCGGTGCGCAGGCCCTCGTTGCCGGTGCC
>JAUIAI010000670.1 GCA_030425615.1 Gammaproteobacteria bacterium | reverse complement strand
GGCCTTCCGATACACGTCGGGGGCGGCCGCCGACGCCCTCGCGGCGGGTGAGACCGTCGTCGATTCGTTCACCTATCAGCTGACCGACCCCGAAGGCGGGACGGATACCGCCGTCCTGCGGATCGAACTCACCGGGGCGCAGACCGAGCCGCCGCCGCCACCTTCACCACCGCCTTCTCCACCGCCACCGGTTCCCGTGCCGCCGCCGTCCACCCCGGATCCGCTGCCCGTACCACCGCCGCCTGGCGCGGGGCCGGCGCCGGGTCCCGTGACGCCGCTTCCGCCCGATGGTGGAGACCCGCCCGCGGGGCCGACGCCCGTCACCGGTCTGGGGCCCTCCGAGACGCTCGCCCTGTCCGATCCCGTTCTGATGGCCACGGCTTTCGACGGGGGCGGTGCGGACAGTCTCGGTCTGGCGCCGCTGGCCGTCGCGAACGATGCGTTCGCGCCGTTCTCGCCGACGGCAGTCCTCGGTCGGATCGAGGCCGAGCGCGAACGCAAGGCCATGGACCTGCGGCGTGGCCCGGTCACGGCGGTCGCGGCGGACGTGGAGGTGGCCGTCCCGATCCCGAAGGCGCAGGCACTCAAGCGCTCGGCCGCGGCCGACGTCGAATTGCCCGCGCCCAAGGTCAAGGGCTTCTCGGATCAGCTCGGGCAGGAGAAGAAGCGCATCGTGCCGCCCAAGGCGGCTCCCGGCTCAGACGAGACCCGCTGATCCCGTCCGGGTGCGTCACCCGCCCCGACCGGATCGGATCCGGGGCAGGGCTGGCGAATCCGTTGTTTATGGCTCACATCGGGGCGCCCTTCGTCCGGCACGCGAGGGTCCCGTGAGCGGGCCCGGTTAAGCTGTCGTTCTCCCTCTGAGATCGACGCTAAACCTGTGTTTCTGAAGGTTAAACAATGGTTTTCCCCGGCCAGCGGAACTGATCGGCGCGGCCCGGGACGACGTCGGCGCGCGCGTCGTCCGCGGTCCGTCCCGGTGATCGGTCCCGTTGCGTTGGAGCATCGGTTCCTCTTCGACGGCGCACTGACCGGTGTCGCCCTCGACGCGCTTCCGGACGAAATACAGGCGCCGGCCGGGGAGCCGTCGGGCGATGCGGCCCTGTCACCGGCCGTGCGCGAGTCGGTGCCGCTCCCGCAGCAGGGTTCGCTCGGCCAGGGCGCACTCGTGATCATCGACGAGCGGGTCGCGGACTGGCACACGCTCGTGGCGGGCCTGCCGGCCGATGCCCGCGTCGTGCTGCTGGACGCCGATCGCGACGGGGTGTCCCAGGTGGCGCAGGCGCTCGTCGGGCTGGACGGAAAGATCTCGTCGGTTCACGTCGTCTCGCACGGGGCCGCGGGGAGGGTGTGGCTCGGCGCCTCGGTACTCGACAGGGACGCGATCGACACCCACGCCCGCGCGCTCTCGGACATCGGCGCGGCGCTCACCGAAGACGCGGATCTGTTGCTCTACGGCTGCGACGTGGCCGCGGGGGACGAAGGTACGGCATTCCTGGTGGCACTTGCACGCGCGACGCGTGCCGACGTGGCCGCCTCCGACGACCGGACCGGTGCCGCCGCCCACGGGGGGGACTGGACGCTGGAGCGATCCGTCGGCACGGTCGAGACAGGAATCGTCGTGCTGCCGCAGGCGCAGCAGGCCTGGGACGGAGTTCTCGCGCCGACGCCGTCGCTGGTCCTCGGTTCGCCGGAGCCCGCGGGCGGACAGGGCACGCCGCCGTCCGGAGCCGCGAACGATCCGTTGCTGGGTGAGTCGTTCGGGATCACCGTTTCGATCGACAACACCGACACGCTCGCCACCGGATTCACTCCTTATATCGATCTGTTCGTCCCGGTGACCGGAAACGACAATGGTGGAAGCCCGGATGGCCTGACGCTCGACGGCGCGAGCCTCGATGGCAGGGCGCTCACGATCGAACGGGTCACGTTGTCCGGCGCCGACATCCTGGCGGGGTCGGTCGAGCACCCGCTCTTCAGGGACTCCGGCGGCGGCTCGGCCGTGACGATTCCTGCCGGCCTGCAGGCCGGCGACGAACTCGCCGTGATCCGGCTGCCCTTGTCGGGCATCGCGCCCGATCAGCCAGCGTTGCCGGTGCGGCTCGAATTCACCGTGAGCAGCGCCGCGGACGCGGGTGTGCCGTTGACTGTCGTGGCGCGCAGCGGATTCGCGCTCGGTGCCGACGCACTGGGCAATCCGGCGTCCGATCCGTCGCTGCAGGGCGCGGACCAGACGTTCAGCGTCGCGCCGCAGCCCTACCGGGTGCGCGCCACGTTGCTGGCCGAGGACGGCCAGATCGCGACCGGACCGAACCGGCCGGTCGGATTACGGCTGGATGTCGACGTCGCCGACGGGCAGACCCTGACCGGCGTCGACCTGTCCGCCGGGTTGGCTGCAGGCATGCAGTTCACCCCGATCACGGGCACACCCGCCTCGATCGGGTCCGAGGTCGTCGGCGCTTCGCCCACGGGCTCCTGGACCAACGTCAACGGCGTGCTGGTGAGTGCGGCGGCGGTGGACACCGCGACCGCCTCCGCTGTCGCCCCGGGCGGAACCGTGACCCGCACCATCGGGTCGGTCACCGGATCTTCCGTCGGCTCCGACGCCGCGATGGTCGTGCAGATCCACGTGCCCGAACTCGATTCCGGCGCCGCGCCGGTGGTCGATCCGGTCAGCGGTGACGCGATCTCCCTGTTCGGCGACGCCGCGGTGAACGCGTCCTGGATCGCCGCCGATCTCTTGAGCCAAGCCGAGCACGACCGCTCATCGCAGTCGATCTTGATTAGCCCGGATGCCGACC
>JAUIAI010000669.1 GCA_030425615.1 Gammaproteobacteria bacterium | reverse complement strand
CGGTGCTGTGCTTCATGGGGCAGTGATCTCGGCGGTTTCAGGGGGGCGGGCACGGCCGATCGCGCCCGCCTGGTCATGCACCCGTCATTGGAGCGAATTGAGCTGCTGGTACTCCTTGTATCGCTCGCCGTAGGCGTTGTAGCTGTCCAGCACCTTCTTGAAGAGCGGGTCCTGCGCGGACTTCTCGGCATAGATCGCATCCGCGGCTTCACGAAGCGCCGTGATGACGCTGTCCGGGAACCTCTGCACGCTGACACCATTGGCGCGGAAGGCCGCCAGCGGCTCGCTCTGGGCCCCGGCGGCCACGCCGATGGTCCAGAGGTTCACGTCGTTGCAGGCGACCTCGATGGCTGTGCGCTGGTCGGCCGTCATGCCATCCCAGACGTCTTTGTTGATGATGAGTTCGGTGAAGCCCGCGGGTTGGTGCCACCCGGGGAAGTAGTAGTACTTGGCCACCTTGTCGAACCCCAGCAGCTTGTCCACCATGGGAAAGCTCAGTTCGGTGGCGTCGAGCCGGCCGGTCTCGAGGGAGGTGGAGATTTCACCCACGGGCAGCGACATGGCGTTCGCACCGAGCTTGGCCAGGATCGCACCGCCCAGTCCGCCGATGCGGATGTTCAGTCCCTTGAGGTCTTCCGGCGATTCGATGGGCTTCGTATACCAGCCGCCCGCCTCGGAGATGATGACCCCGCAGGCCATGGGCACCACATTGTAGGGCTCGTAGATCTCGCGCCAGAGCTCGAGACCGCCGCCATGGTTGAGCCAGGAGATGTACTGCATCGCGGTGCCGCCGAACGGGATGGATCCGAACAGCGCGGCGGCCGGAACCTTGCCGCTGGCATACGCGGCGTAGGTCCAGCCCGCCTGGATGGCGCCGGCGCCGACGTTGTCGAAGATCTCGAAGGGCGGTGAGAGTTCGCCGGCGCCGAGGTGCTTGAAGCTGACCGATCCACCGGTGAGCGTCTTGACGTTGGCGGCGAAGCGATCGGCGGCGGGACCCAGCACGGGCAGCCCCTTGCCGAAGGCGCTCTGAAGGTTCATGTCTGCCGCAAGAGCGGGTGCCGACAGCGCTGCGGCGAGGCCGGCTGCTGCGAGGGTTCTGAGAATCATGATGTCTCTCCTTGTGATCGGAAGCTACAGCGGGGCGGTGACGAGACCGGGGAAAAGAATGAGTAGAACGAGGGCCACGAGCTGCAGCCCGATGAAGGGCAGCACGCCGCGATAGATCTGGGGGGTGGGTACGCTGTCGCCGATGGCGCCGCGGATGTAGAACAGGGAGAAGCCGAACGGCGGCGTCAGGAACGACGTCTGCAAGTTCACGGCGACGAGAATGCCGAACCAGACCAGCAGGGGTGCGCCGGTGAGGCCGTTGCCGAAGTCGAGACCGGCGACGATGGGGCCGTAGATCGGCATCAGGATGAGCGTGATCTCGAGCCAGTCCAGGAAGAAACCCAGCAGGACCAGCGTCACCATGATCAGCGACAGGGTGAGCCATGGTCCGCCGCCGAGGGCCCCCAGCGCATCGCGGATCATCTCGTCGCCACCCACGCCCCTGAACACGGCGGCGAAGCATGTGGCACCGACGATCACCATGCCCACGGTGGTCGTGGCGATCACCGTGTCGCGGGCAGCACCCAGAACCATGGCGAAGCTGAACCGCCCGTAGAGCATCGTGACGAGAACGGCGCCCAGCGCCCCCAGACCACTTGCCTCGGTGGGCGTGGCCAGCCCGCCCACGATGGAGCCCAGCACGGCGACGACGAGGATGACCAGCGGAGCAATGTCGAGCGCCAGCCCCGGCAGGGAGCGGCGACCGAAGCCGTTCATCGCGCGCGCCTCGCCGTGCTCATGGCTGTCGGCCGGCCTCGGCTGACCACGGATCGAGCGGGCCGACCAGACGATATAGCCGCCATACAGCCCCACCAGCAGGAGCCCCGGCAGGATCGCACCGCCGAACATATCGGGGACGGGCGCATTGAGCTGGTCGCCCAGCACGATCAACATGACCGACGGCGGAATGAGGATGGCCAGCGTGCCGGAGGCGGCCACCAGGCCGGCGGACGTCGACCGTGGGTAGCCGGCCTCGATCATCCGGGGCAGTGCCAGGAGGGCGAGCAGCACCACCGAGGCGCCGACCACACCGGACGACGCCGCCAGCAAGACGCTCACGATCAGAACGGCGATGCCCATGCCCGCGGCGCTGCCGCCAAGCGCCGCCTGCGCGGCACGCAAGGTGCGCTCGGCCACTCCGGATTTCTCGAGGACGAGGCCCATGAGGATGAACATGGGGATTGCCACGAACAGCCAGTTCGAGAGCACGTTGGCGTAGATCCGGCTGACGATCAGATTGAAGAACGCGAACGGCAGCGGCGAGACGACGATGAACAGCGTGGCGGTGCCGGCCAGCACGAGGGCGACCCGGTAACCCGAGAGGATGCCGGCCATCGCCACGCCGGCCATCAGCAGGGGCAACAGGTTCTCGCTGCTCATCGTCGCACCAGCTGGCGGACCAGCAGGACGGTTTCCACGAGCACGGCAACCGCGAGCAGCAGCAAACCCAGCGGCAGGACCGATTTGATCAGCCAGAGGTCGGTCAGACCGCCGTTGCGGGAACCCTCGTCGACCCGCCAGGCCCGCGTCACGATCGCGAACGAGGCGGGCACGCTCAGCACGATGAACGGCGCGGCGAACAGCGCATTGCCCAGAAGATCGACGAGGCGGCGGGCCGTCGGTGAAAGGTTGGCGTAAAGGAAGTCCACGCGCACATGGCGGTCGAGAAGCAGAACCAGGCCCGCCGGAAGAAGCA
>JAUIAI010000668.1 GCA_030425615.1 Gammaproteobacteria bacterium | reverse complement strand
GCCGTCGCCTGCAACGGCGACGTCACCCAGCCGGATTTCGGTGACCGCATCGTCGCGACGGCGCTCGAGAAGTTCGGTGACGCGCACATCGTCGTGAACAACGCCGGCTACACCTGGGACAGCGTCATCCAGAAGATGACCGACGAGCAGTGGTACGCGATCATCGACGTCCACCTGACCGCCCCCTTCCGCATCCTGCGCGCGTTCCAGGCCCACCTGAAGCAGGCCTGCGAGCGCGAGGCCGCCGCCGGCGAGCGCATCGTGCGCAAGATCGTGAACATCTCGTCCACCTCCGGCGTGAACGGCAACCCGGGCCAGGCGAACTACTCGTCCGGCAAGGCCGGCATCGTCGGCATGACGAAGACACTCGCGAAGGAGTGGGGCCGCTATCACACCACCGTGAACGCGGTGGCGTTCGGCTACATCCAGACGCGGCTGACGCAGCCGCTGGACAAGGGCGAGGACGGCAAGGTCCAGGTGGGCGAGCGCGAGGTGAAGTTCGGCATCCAGCCGGGGCGTCTGGCGGCGATGAATCAGATGATCCCGCTCGGCCGTGGCGGCACGCCCGAGGAGGCGGCCGGTTCGGTCTATCTGTTCTGCAGTCCGGACAGCGACTACGTCAGCGGCCAGTGCCTGGTCGTCAACGGCGGACTCTGACCCGCGACGGTCCCGCGGCCCGAGGCGCCCGGACCCACCGCCCTTCCAGGAACCCGGAATGATCCCGTACCCGGTCTTGCGGATGCTCATCGCCCTGGTGCTGATGACCGCGGGCAGCAGCGCCATGTACGTGGTGGTGGTCGTGCTGCCCATGGTGCAGGCCGAGTTCGGGGTCGACCGGGCGGACGCCTCGCTGCCGTACACGCTGACGATGATCGGTTTCGGTCTCGGCGGCATTCTCATGGGCCGCCTGGCCGACCGCTTCGGCGTCAGTCTGCCGGTGCTGGTGGGCGGTCTGGGCCTGACCCTGGGCTTCTGGCTGGCGGCGACCGCGCCCGCGCTCTGGGTGTTCACCGCGGCGCACGGTCTGCTGCTGGGTCTGTTCGGCAGCTCGGCCATGTTCGCGCCGCTGGTGGCCGACACCTCCCTGTGGTTCACGAAGCGCCGGGGCATCGCCGTGGCCATCTGTGCCAGCGGCAATTATCTGGCCGGCGCGGTCTGGCCACCGATCGTGCAGAGCTTCAGTGCCGCCCACGGCTGGCGCGCCGCGTACTTGGGCATGGCGGTCGTGAGCCTGGTCGTCATCGTGCCGCTGTCGTTCGCGCTCAAGCGTCGTGCACCGCTGGCCGAGGCGATGTCGCAGGACGCGGGGGCGTCGGCTCCCGCCGCGCGCCAGGGTGCGTTGAGGGCGGCTGCCTCGCGCGCGCCCGCGCTCGACGTCCTGGACCGTGTCGGGCAGTCCGCCGTGTTGGCCACCACCCGGGCCGGAACTTCCGCCCGGCCCGAGGAGCGGCCGCTGGGAATGTCGCTCAGCGGTCTGCAGACGCTGCTGTTCGTGGCGGGCATGGCCTGCTGCATCGCCATGGCCATGCCGCAGGTGCACATCGTGGCCCTCTGCGGAGATCTCGGTTTCGGACCGGCGCGGGGCGCCGAGATGCTCTCGCTGATGCTGGGCTTCGGCATCCTCAGCCGGCTGATGTCGGGCATGATCTGCGATCGCATCGGCGGGCTGCGCACGCTGCTGCTCGGCTCGGTGCTGCAGGCCGTGGCGCTGCTGATGTTCCTGCCCTTCGATTCGCTGGCCTCCCTTTACGTCATCTCCGCCCTCTTCGGGCTCGTGCAGGGCGGGATCGTGCCGTCCTACGCGATCATCGTGCGCGAATACTTCTCGCCCCGCGAGGCGGGCGCACGCGTCGGCACAGTGCTCATGGCCACGCTCCTGGGCATGGCCGCCGGTGGGTGGATGTCGGGCAAGATCTTCGACCTCACCGGCTCCTACGACGCGGCGTTCATTCACGGGTTCGCGTGGAACGCGCTCAATGCGGCCATCGCGGTCTACCTGCTCATGCGCGCGCGCCGAGCCGGCCAGACCCTGTCGCCGTCGGCGGCGATCGCGTGATTCCGGTGTCCGCCGTGACCGGGGGAGAGCCGTCATGAGTCGAAGGCCCGTCGTCGTCGACAACCGCGCCACGCGCGAATACTGGTTCCGCGAGGGCTGCCACATCACCGAGTGGCTGAACCGTCCCGAGGATCCGGAAGCGTCCGTGGCGCGGGCCAGGGTGGCGCCCGGGGCCAGCACGCGCTGGCACGCGCTCGCGGGCGTCACCGAGCGCTATGTCGTGCTGGAGGGGCAGGGGCTGGCCGAACTGGGCGAGGGGCCGCAGCGGGTGACCCTGCGACCCGGCGATACGCTGGTGATTCCACCCGGCTGCGCGCAACGCATCCACAATGACGGCGACGCACCGCTGGTGTTCCTGGCGATCTGCACGCCGCGTTTCACTCCTGAAAGCTACCAAGACCTGGAGACCCGAGATGGCGACGAAGTTCAATAACCCGCCCGGCCTCGCCAAAGGCACCTATTCGCACACCGCCAGCGTCACCGGCGGCACCACGATCCACGTGTCGGGCCAGGTGGCGATGAATGCGCAGGGCGAGATCGTCGGCGCGACGTTCGCCGAACAGACCGGGCAGGTCTTCGAGAACCTGCGCGTCGCCCTCGAAGGCGCCGGCGCCGGCTTCGGCGATATCGTCAAGATGAACATCTACGTGCGCGATCTCACCAGCTCCCGCGTGGCTGCGTTCCGCGAGATCCGCAAGCGCTACCTGGGCGATCACCAGCCGGCGAGCACGCTGGTGGGCACGACCGGCCTCGTGCA
>JAUIAI010000667.1 GCA_030425615.1 Gammaproteobacteria bacterium | reverse complement strand
GCCTGCTGTTCAACTTCACCACGAACGGCAATGGCGAGCTCCTTCGGGAACGCTTCGCGGGAATCGTCGACGATCCGTCCCGGCTCGGCACGCTGCTCGCCGTGGTCTACGCGATCGGCGCCTGCTCGCAGGTCGTCGTCGGGCGTCTCATCGACCGCTTCCCCATCCGCCGCCTGTACCTGACGGTTCTTCTGCTGCAGGCTCCCGCGTTCCTGCTCGCATCCCAGGCGACGGGCTGGTGGTTCCTGGTCATGGCGACGCTGTACATGGTGGCGGTGTTCGCGGCCATTCCGTTCACGGACGCGCTGATCGTCCGGTACGTAGACGATCGCATGCGCTCCCGCGTCAGCGGAATGCGGCTGGCGGTCTCGTTCGGTGTGAGCTCCCTGGCGGTCTGGATGCTCGGGCCGGTGGTCAAGGCCGCCGGGTTCGACACATTGCTCTTCTCGATGGCGATGATCGCACTGCTGACCTGGCTGTTCGCCTTCCAGCTTCCGCGTTCCGGGGCCCACGACGCTCCGTCCCTGGCCAAGGCGTGAATCCGCGATCCAGCCGATGAATCCCGACGATCTGCTCCTCGATCTCGCGCGAACCGCGATCGATGCCGTTTCACCCGCGCATTGCCTGCCTGCGGCGCTTCCGGAGCCGGCGCCGGGCAGGACCGTCGTCGTCGGGGCGGGCAAGGCGGCCGCGGAGATGGCGCGCCAGCTCGAGCTCCACTGGCCCTCGCAGGCGCGCGAGCGCCTGTCCGGCCTCGTGGTCACGCGCTACGGTCACGGCGCACACTGCGATCGGATCGAGGTCGTCGAGGCTGCCCATCCGGTTCCCGACGAGGCCGGCCTGGCGGCGGCCGGCCGCATGCTCGCGCTGGTTCGGGGGTTGCGTGCCGATGATCTCGTCATCTGTCTGCTCTCGGGCGGGGGTTCGGCGTTGCTGACCTCGCCGCTGCCCGGTCTGTCGCTGGCGCAGAAGCAGCAGGTCAACCGTGATCTGCTGCGCAGCGGCGCCAACATCACGGAGATGAATTGCGTACGCAAGCATCTGTCCGCGATCAAGGGCGGACGCCTTGCCCTGGCCTGCGGGGCCGCTCGCCTGCGCACGCTGATCATTTCGGACATCCCGGGCGACGACCCCGCGGTGACGGCGAGCGGCCCCACATTGCCGGACGCCACGTCCTGCGCGGATGCACTCGAAGTCCTGGCCCGTTACCGCATCGATCTTCCCGCCCCGGTCCGCGCGCTCCTCGAATCCGGAGAGGCGGAGACTCCGAAGGCTGAGGCGTTCGCGGGCCTCGACCACGACTGGCGCATCCTTGCCCGGGCCGAAGATGCTCTGCTCGTCGCGGCAGCGCGCGCCCGTCAACTCGGGGTGGAGCCGGTGGTTCTATCCGATCGCCTCGAAGGTGAGGCCCGTGAGGTCGCCGGTCTGCTCGGAGCGCTCGTGTCGCGCAGCGTCCGGGGCGGCGCGTACGCGCCGTTTCCCCCCCGGTCGGTGATTCTGTCCGGCGGCGAGACCACCGTCACGGTTCGCGGTTCAGGTCGGGGAGGGCGCAATGCCGAGTTCCTCCTGGCCCTGGCACTGTCGCTTGAAGGAACGGGTGTTCACGCGCTGGCGCTGGATACGGACGGTATCGATGGCTCCGAGGACAACGCCGGCTGCCGGTTCGGTCCGGAGTCCCTCGCGCGTATCCGCGCGGCGGGATTCGATCCGCGGGCGCTGCTGGCCGGCAATGATGCCTACACGGCGTTTCAGGCGGCGCAGGGTCTGGTCATCACGGGCCCGACCCGGACCAACGTCAACGACTTCAGGGCGATCCTGCTGCCGTGAGTGCCCGGCTGCGCAGCCTCGTCGTCGCCCTGGGTGTCGGTCAGATCGTCTCGTGGGGCCCGTTGTTCTACTCCATGGCCGTACTCTGGCCGAGCGTGGGCGAGACGTTCGGCGTGTCACGCGTCACCCTGTTCGGCGTCGTCTCGCTGGCACTCTTGTTGAACGGTCTGGTCGCACCGTTCGCCGGCCGCATGATCGACCTGCATGGTGGGCGGGTGGTGATGTCCATCGGGTCGCTGCTCTCGGGGCTCGGCCTCGCGATCGTCGCATCGGCCGAGTCGGTGGCGGTCTACGCGCTCGGCTGGGGTATCGGCGGGGTCGCGATGTCGATGGTGCTGTACGACCCGGCCTTCGCCACGTTGAGCCAGCACAGCGGCGACGGTCACCGGCGCGCGCTGACCGCCGTGACGCTTCTGGGCGGGCTCGCCAGCACGGTGTTCTGGCCGCTGACCGAATCGCTGCTCGGTGACCTCGGCTGGCGCGGCGCCTTCTGGGTATTCGCGATCCTGCAGTGGACGGTGTGCCTGCCCTTGCATGTATTCGTGATCCCGTCCCGACCCCCGACGTTGCCGTTGCCGACCCGGGGAGAGGGCGGTGCGTCCCCCGTGGCCAGCGCGCAGCAGCTCCGGGTCTTTCGTTGGTTGACGGCGGGCTTCGCTTTGCACGCCTTCCTCATGTCCGCGCTCGCGGTCAATCTTCTGACGATGCTGCAGTCCCGAGGGCTCACGCTGGCCGACGCGGTGTTCGCCGGTGTGTTGATGGGACCGATGCAGGTGGCGGGCCGGCTCGTGGACATGTTCATGGGCGGGCGGATCCCCGCGCGCGTGCTCGGCATCGGGGCGCTCTGCGCCGTGGTGCTCTCGATGCTGCTGCTGTCGCTGCCGCAGTTGTCGCTCGCGATGGCGCTGGTCATGGTCTCGCTCTATGGCGCCGGCAACGGCCTGATCACCATCGCGAAGGGAATGAACGTGGCCGATATCTTCGGCCG
>JAUIAI010000666.1 GCA_030425615.1 Gammaproteobacteria bacterium | reverse complement strand
ACGGCCGACGGCCGCCTGACATTCGGCGCACGTTCGGCGCTGTGGCTGAACCGGATGCTCTACGAGCGGTCCGCCCGGTCTCACGCCGACACCGGCCGACAGTGTGTCGGCGGCACCTGGTTCGGCGCCAACCGCAAGGGCTGTGAGGCCCTGATCCGGGCGGCGGACCGCCCCGGTGTAAACGAGCGCTTCGCACCGATCTTCGCGGCGGCCGAGGTCATGCCGGCCACCCTGCTCGCCAACGCGGGGCTGCGCCTAGCGCCTGGCAACCTGCTCGTGAGCCGGTTCGACCACGCCCGGCCGCGGTGGCTCGGGCCGGAAGATCTGCCGGAGGTGCAGGCCAGCGGGCGCTACTTCGCCCGGAAGTTCCCGGACGACCCCGATGCGCCGGTCCGGCGGGAACTCCTGGCGAGGCTCCAGGTCGCGGACGAGATGCTGCATCTCGCGTGAGTGCCGCTCCGCTCCCCGACCGGGCTCGCGTCTCAGTGGTTGCGAAGTGCCTGGATCAACTCGTCCTTGCTCATCGACCAACGTCCTTCTATGCCCACTTCGCGGGCCTTTTCGTACAGTGCCTTCTTCGAGCGCTCCTCGTAGCGGGCACCCTCACCGCCCAACCGTGAGGGATGCCGTTCCGGGTTCGCCTTGGCGTTGGCGATCCTCGCCGCCTTTTCCTTGCTCATGCCCTTCTTTCTGAGCTCCTCGTAGGCCGCATCGTCCCGAATCTGGTTGCCGTGGTTCTTCGCCATTGTGTCGCTCCGTCGTGGTTGACGCCGGTCAGTCCTGCTTGACGCTCTCGCGCCCCCAGAAGCGGAGCGCACCGCACTTCTCGATAAAGGCCTCGGCCGCCTTCGAGCCGGCGGAGACGTCCACGAAGCCATCGTCCATCCAGCTCCAGACACCGGCCGTTTCGAACAGCGGCTGCACGGCCGGCACATAGGCCACGAACTTGGCGTGGGCGAAGGCATCGTTGACGAAGTCGATACTGGGCTTGTCCGTGTTGACCCGGCGGGCCGAGTCCTCGCTCATGATCACCGCGACCGCGTCGTAGACCACCGACGGGCCGCCGTCGATCTTCTCGTCGGCCTCGAGCACGGAACCGTCGGAGAGCTTCGCGCCCGCCACGTGCGGCGCGATGATCTCCGTCATGGCGCCCGCGGTCTTCGCGGCCGCCTTCAGGGCCTTGATGACCGAAGCATCCGCGCCCTCGGCGACGTAGATCCCGAGCTTGCGCCCCTTGAAGCTCCCGGGACCGTTCTTCAGGATCGACAGTGCCGGACTCTCGGGAAGATTGGTGATCGGTTCGCGTGCGGCCGGTACCCTGTCCGGCAGTTTCGTCACGCCGATACCGTCCGCCACTTGCTGGGCAAGCCCCTCATGGATGTGCAGCAGATGACCGATCATCCGGTTGCGTATGTCCATGCGCTGGCATTTCGAGAGTTCGAAGACCAGAGCATTGGCCATGTGAGTCTGTTCGACCGCGGTCTGCGAAACGTAGAACTGGCGCGCCTGACTGTAGTGATCGGCGAAGGTCTCGCTGCGCACTCTTTGCTTCTGCCCCGTGACCTCCTCCGGAAAGCTCGTGAAGCCGCGCATCGGGCAGCCGCGGGGGCCCGGGTCCTCGCCGGCGCCGTCGCCCGAGCCCCAGCTGTTCGGTTCGTAGTTCACCCGGCCCGCCGGGTTGTGCATGGCCATGTGGCCGTCCTGCTGGAAGTGACGAACCGGGCACTTGGGCGCGTTGACGGGAATGTGCGTGAAGTTCGGGCCGCCCAGCCGCTTGAGCTGGGTGTCCAGATAACTGAAATTGCGCCCTTGCAGGAGCGGATCGTTCGAGTGATCGATCCCCGGCACGATGTTCTGCGTGCAGAACGCCACCTGCTCGGTCTCCGCGAAGAAGTTCCGGACGTTCGCGTCCAGGGTCAGCGTGCCGATGATTTCCACCGGCACCTGCTCCTCCGGGATGATCTTCGTGGCGTCGAGCACGTCGAACTCGAAGCGGTCGGCGAAGTCGTCGTCGAATACCTGGATGCCCAGATCCCATTGCGGGAAGTCACCGGCGTCTATGGCGTCCCACATGTCACGACGGTGGAAGTCCGGGTCTGCCCCGTTCACCTTGAGCGCCTCGTTCCAGATCACCGAATGAAGTCCCAGCCGCGGCTTCCAGTGAAACTTCACGAAGTGCGACTGCCCCTTGTCGTTGACGAGACGGAAGGTGTGTACGCCGAACCCCTCCATGAACCGGAACGAGCGCGGGATCGTCCGGTCGGACATGATCCACATCACCATGTTCATCGATTCCGGGCTCAGCGAGATGAAGTCCCAGAAATTGTCATGCGCGGTCTGGACCTGCGGAAAGCCGCGGTCTGGCGCGGCCTTCGCCGCGTGGATCAGATCCGGGAACTTGATCGCGTCCTGGATGAAGAAGACGGGGATGTTGTTGCCCACGAGGTCCCAGTTTCCTTCCGGCGTGTAGAACTTGGTCGCGAAACCGCGAACGTCGCGCGCCAGATCGGGCGAGCCCTTGTTACCGGCCACGGTGGAGAACCGGGTGAAGGTCGGCGTCTTCACGCCGGTCTCGTTGAAGATCCTCGCCCGCGAGTACTGGGGGATGGCCTTCGTGAGTTCGAAGTGGCCGTGCACGCCGTAGCCGCGGGCATGCACGACACGCTCCGGTATCCGTTCGTGGTCGAAGTGAAAGAGCTTCTCGCGTGCAATGTGATCCTCGACCAGCTGCGGCCCGCGCGCGCCCGCGGTGAGCCAGTTCTGGTCGTCGGCGATCGGGTGACCCTGCGCGGTCGTCATCACGTCGTCTTCGCCCTTCGC
>JAUIAI010000665.1 GCA_030425615.1 Gammaproteobacteria bacterium | reverse complement strand
CTCGGTGAAGCAGTGGAGGACACCGCCGCAGGCGTCGGCCCCCTCTTCGCGAAGGATCCGCAATGTGTCGTCGCAGGCGGCACGGGTGTGCACGATCAGGGGCAGGCCGCAGGCACGCGCCGCCCTGATGTGGGTGCGGAAGCGTTCGCGTTGCCAGTCGGGTTCGCCTTCGACACGGTAGTAGTCGAGGCCGGTCTCCCCGATGGCGACGACCCTGGGATGAGCCGCCTGGCCGGTGAGCCAATCGAGATCCGGCTCCTCGACCCCCTCGTAATCAGGATGCACGCCCACGCTCGCCCAGAGGTTGTCGTGCGCCTCGGCCAGGGCCAGCACGCCCGGGTAGTCTTCGCGGGTCACCGAGACGCACAGCGCTCCGTCCACGGACGCGGCCCGCATTTCGGCGAGAACGGCATCCAGATCGTCGCTGAGCGAAGGGAAATCGAGGTGGCAGTGGGAATCGATGTACAAGGCGCGCGGGTGAAGCTGCAGCAATCCGTCCCCGGATTGTAAACAGCTTCGAACGCGCCGCCCGGTCAGCGCCGGGGCTGGCGGGGGTACCCGCCTCAGATCGTGTGCGTGGCGCGCCCCGACTTGACCCCGCCGATCAGGGTCTCGATTCGGTTGCGGGCGAGCTCTCCGGTGTCGTCGGCAGCGAGTTGCACGCCGATGCCCTGCTGACGGCCCGGCACACCCGGCGGTGTGAGCCAGACCACCTTGCCGGTGACGGCGAGCTTGTTGGGATCATCGAGGAGCGACAGGATGATGTAGACCTGATCACCGAGCGCAGAAGCGCGGGTGGTCGGGACGAACAGACCGCCCCCCGCGATGAAGGGCATATAGGCGGCCTGGAGGGCGGCCTTCTCCTTGATCGCGAGTTGGATGACGCCGGGTCGAGAGGTGCGACTTTCGGCGGCTTCGGCCGCCTCGGTCTCAACGGCTTCGGACATCGTAGCTGGCTCCTTGCAGGAACGGCCACGTGCCGCTCCGGATCAAATCTCGAACACGCCCCGATAGCCGAACAGGAGACTCTCGCAGACGAGCCGGGGATTCAGCGGATGGTCGCGCTGCGCGCGCGCCACGATCAATCGGTCTTGCTGCGCAAACAGGCCGCGCCATCGCGCCCGGCCCGCCAGACTGATCAGCCGATCCCGATGCTGCGGAAAGAATCGCGCCTCGGAACCCGCTTTGACCCTGGCCAGGTCGTTGAGCCATCGCAGCAGCAGATCCATCCAATCAACGTCCGTGACGCCCACGATCGCATCGACCACCGCTGAGACGGAAGTCTCCGGGAGCGACTCGATCGCGGCCATGACGGCCCGATGAGCGGCGTCCTGCCCGGGTTCGATGCCGCGCAACGCATACAGCGGGGAGCCGGTGGCGGCGAGCGCCCGATCGACGGCAGTCTCCCCGGCGTCGGTTTGCCGGATCAACCACTGCCGGGCGGAGGCCGGATCGGGAGGGCGTACTCGAACCGCCTGACACCGGGATCTCACCGTGGCAGGGATGGCACTCGGACGGCTGCTGACGAGGATGAGGGCCGTGCGATCGCCCGGCTCCTCGAGCGTCTTGAGCAGGGCATTCGCCGCGAAGACGTTCATCGAGTCCGCCGGCTCGATGATGACGACCCGCCACCCGCCCCTGTGACCGGTGACCGTCAGGAACGGGACCAGCGCACGCAGCGCGTCGATCCGGATCTCCCGCGAGGGCCTGCGTCCCCGCTCGGCGACATGGTCCGGATCGAGCGCCTCGGGAATGACCTGCCGGAAATCCGGGTGCTGACCCGCCGCGAAGTAGCGGCATCCGGGACAGTCCCCGCACGCACCCACGATGCCTTCGGATCCGATCCGCTCGCACAGGAGATCCGCCGCGAGCGCTCGCGCGAGTATCGACTTACCGGTTCCCGGCGGGCCGTGCAACAGCAACGCGTGGGGAAGACGCTCCCGTTCCGCGCGCAGACGCGCGAGCGGCGCGTCGAGCCACGGCGGCCACACCGGGTGATCAGGCATCCGCGGCTCCGACGACGACGAGCAGGTCCGACAGGTCGGTCTCGATCGCCGCAGCCACCCGCTCGCGCGGCAGCGCACCGTCGATACGCAGCACCCGCTTCGGCTCCGCGTGCGCGATGCGCGCGTAACCCGCCGCGACCCGTTCGAAGAAGGCGAGTTGCTCGGACTCGAAGCGATCGGCCGCGGCCCGGTCGGCGACCCGTTCGGCGGCCTGGGCCGGGGGCAGGTCGAACCAGTAGGTACGATCCGGCAACAGACCGGGATGCGCCCGCGCAGCCAGCCAGGTCAGGTCGGTCCGGGCCAGCCCGCGACCGTCGCCCTGGTACACGAAGCTCGAGTCGGTGAAGCGGTCACAGACGACCCACTGCCCGCGCGCCAGCGCCGGACGCACGACCCGCTCGACATGGTCGTGACGAGCGGCGAACACCAGCAACGCCTCGGTCAGCGGTTCCATCTCGAAGGTGAGCACGAGCCCTCGTATCCGCTCCGCCAGTTCGGTTCCACCCGGTTCGCGGGTCTCGAGTACGTCGAGCCCCCGCGCGCGCAGCCAGGCCGCCGCGCCGGCGACGTGTGAACTCTTGCCCGCCCCGTCGATTCCTTCGAAGGTGACGAAGCCTCCCCGACTCACTTCTTCCCCTTGTTGCCCAGCTGATACTTGGATACCGCCCGATTGTGCTCGGCCAGAGTGTTCGAGAACTGGCTCGAGCCGTCACCACGCGCCACGAAGTACAGGGCGTCCGTCGCAGCCGGATGCAGGACGGCCTCGATCGAGGCACGCCCGGGAAGCGCGATCGGCGTGGGCGGCAGACCATGCC
>JAUIAI010000664.1 GCA_030425615.1 Gammaproteobacteria bacterium | reverse complement strand
GCCCAGTGCGGCACGAGGTTGGAGTTGGCCAGCAGCACGCGTGGAGCGTCGGGGTGCGTACGGAACACGCCGACCGGCTTGCCGGACTGGATGAGCAGGGTCTGGTCGGACTCGAGGCTCTTCAGCGCTTCGACGATGCGATCGTAGTCCGGCCAGGTGCGCGCCGCGCGGCCGATTCCGCCGTACACGACCAGCTCGGCCGGATTCTCGGCGACCTCGGGGTCGAGGTTGTTCATCAGCATGCGCAAAGGGGCCTCGGTCTGCCACGACCGGGCATTGAGTTCGGTGCCGCGAGGCGCACGGATCACACGGTCGGGGTCGTTGCGCAGCTTGGCGAGGGCGGGGTCCTTGGCATTCATACGGTGTCTCCCAGGGCGAGCAGGGCGGGGCAGTCGGGGGTTCGCACGATTTCTCCCGAGCGCACCAGGCCGGCGGCGGCTTCGAGATCGGGCGCGAGGAACCGGTCGGCGTGAAGTGGATCGATCTCGGCGCGCAGACGGGCGATCACGGCCCGCAGCGGGGGACTCGTGACGAGCGGCGCGCGGCATTCGATGCCCGTGGCGGCGCACAGCAACTCGATACCCAGGATGTTCGCCAGGTTGCCGGTCATCCGCGTCAGGCGCCGTGCGCCGTGCGCGGCCATGGAGACATGGTCTTCCTGGTTCGCACTGGTGGGTGTGGAGTCCGTGCTGCACGGGTTGGCCAGGTGCTTGTTCTCGCTCATCAGCGCGGCCGAGGTGATCTCGGCCACCATGAAGCCGGAGTTCAGACCGGGGTCGCGGGTCAGGAACGGCGGCAGATCGAAAGAAAGTGCCGGGTCCACCATCAGCGCCACGCGCCGCTGGGCGATCGCGCCGATCTCGGCCACCGCCAGGGCGATCTGATCCGCTGCGAAGGCCACGGGTTCGGCGTGGAAGTTGCCGCCTGAAAGCACGGTGTCCTCGTCGGCGAGCACGAGCGGGTTGTCCGTGGCGGCGTTCGCTTCGATCTCGAGCGTGCGGCCGGCCTGCACGAGCAGGTCCAGGCAGGCGCCGGTGACCTGCGGCTGGCAGCGGATGCAGTATGGGTCCTGTACGCGCGTGTCGCCGTCGCGGTGACTCTCGCGAATCTGCGATCCGGCCATGAGTTCGCGCATGGTGGCGGCGACCGCGATCTGCCCGGGGTGGCCCCGCAACCGGTGCAGCCCGGCATGCAGCGGGTCGGTGGACCCCATGATCGCGTCGGTGGACAAGGCGCCCGCGACGACCGCGGTACGCAGGGCGGTCAGGGCTTCGTGCCAGCCGAGGAGCGCGAGCGCGGTCGAGTACTGCGTGCCGTTGATCAGGGCCAGTCCTTCCTTGGCCGTCAGCCGTACCGGCTCGATGCCCGCAGCGGAAAGTGCGTCGGCGCCCGGCATGGATCGGCCTTCGAAGACCGCCCGGCCTTCGCCGATCATGACCGCGGCCAGATGCGCGAGCGGCGCGAGGTCGCCCGATGCGCCGACCGACCCCTGAGCGGGGATGACCGGCAGCAGATTCTTCGCCAGCATCTGTTCGAGGCACTCGATCAGCGACCAGCGCACGCCGGACGCGCCGCGACCGAGCGACAGCATCTTCAGCGTCATGGTGAGGCGGACGACCGCCGGATCCGCCGGATCGCCGACGCCGGCGCAGTGCGACAGGACGAGGTTGCGCTGCAGCGTGGCCAGATCCTTCTGACCGATGCGCACCGCGGCAAGCTTCCCGAAGCCGGTGTTGACGCCGTAGACGGGCCGGTCGCGCCCGATGACCCGGGCCAGGACCGCGGCCGCGGCGTCGACCTGCGGCCGAACTTCCCGATCCAGCCGCGGAGCGACGTCCGGCGCCGCGCAGACCAGGATCTCGGCCAGGCCCGCATGGCCGGGGCGCATCGGAGGAGGGTGCGCGCGAGCGGTGGACGGCGTCATGTGGATGGCCCCGCGAAGTGCCGTCTGTGCAGCAGGGAGTGCCCGGCCCAGTAGGCGAGTTCCGCCGGCTGCTCGACGTCCCAGGCCACGAGATCGGCCCGGCGCCCCGGCTCGAGCGTGCCGCAGTCCGTGAGCCCGAGTGCGGCCGCCGCCACGCGTGTGGTTCCGGCAAGCGCCTCGGCCGGCGTCAGCCGGAACAGGGTACAGGCCATGTTCATCGCCAGCGGAAGGCTCGGCACCGGAGACGATCCGGGATTGAAATCAGTCGCCACGGCCATCGGGACACCGCGTTCGCGCAGCAGGTGGACCGGCGGCAACCGGGTCTCGCGCAGGCTGTAGAAGGCGCCGGGCAGCAGCACCGCCACCGTGCCGGCCTCGGCCATGGCACGGGCGCCGTTCTCGTCCAGGTGCTCGAGATGGTCCGCAGACAGTCCGCCGAAACGAGCCACGAGCTCCGCGCCGTGCAGATTCGAAAGCTGCTCGGCGTGCAGCTTCACCGGCAGCCCCAGCCGGCCGGCCTCGTCGAATACCCGCGTGATCTGCGCCGCCGTGAACCCGATGCCCTCGCAGAATCCGTCCACGGCGTCGGCCAGGGCCTCCCGGTGCGCGGCACGCAATGCCGGCACGACGACCTCGTCGACATAGGCGTCCGCCCGATTCTCGTATTCATCCGGCAGCGCGTGCGCGCCGAGGAAGGTCGTGCACACGCGCACCGGACGTGCCCGTTCGACGGCCCGCGCCACCCGCAGCATCCGGAGCTCGGTTTCGACGTCCAGTCCGTAGCCGGACTTGATTTCCAGGGTCGCAACGCCCTCGGCGAGGAGCGCGTCGACGCGCGGCAGCGAGGCTGCGAGCAGCGCCTCCTCATCCGCCTCGCGCACGGCGCGCATGGTGGAGACGATGCCGCC
>JAUIAI010000663.1 GCA_030425615.1 Gammaproteobacteria bacterium | reverse complement strand
ACCGGCCGACGCGTTCTTTCTGATCCGTCGCGGGCGGGTGTCGGTGGAACTCGACGTCCCGGGTCAGGGCCATCGCATCCTGCAGACCCTTCATCCTGGCGAAGTGGCCGGCTGGTCCTGGCTGTTTCCGCCTCATCGGTGGGCCTTCGACCTGCGCGCACTCGACGGACTCAGCGTCACCGCGTTCGACGGCCGGTGCCTGCGGGACAAGTGCGAGGAGGACCCCGCCCTGGGCTACCGTCTGATGAAGCGCTTCTCGCAAGCCATGACCGACCGGCTGGAGGCGACACGCGTACAGCTTCTGGACGCATACGCCGGCGATCCGCCCGTCAGGCCCGGGGTTCTGGCGACGGGAACCCGGCATGACTGAAGCACACGGCACGGGCAACCCCTGGCTGCCCGTGCCGTGGCGGGTGTTCGAGTCGCGTTCCGAGACCGCGGACACGACGACTCTCGGGATCCGCCCGGCGGCCGGCGCAGCGATGAACCCGCCTCCCCGGGCCGGCCAGTTCAACATGCTCTACGCATTCGGCATCGGGGAGGCTCCGATCTCGTTCAGCGCCATTGCCGGTGACGCCCTCCACCATACCGTGCGCCGGGTGGGCAAGGTCTCTGATGCACTCGCCCGTCTGCAACCCGGCGACCTCGTCGGCGTGCGCGGCCCGTTCGGTTCACACTGGCCATCGGAGAGCGCGTACGACCGACACCTCGTGCTCATCGCCGGCGGTCTCGGACTCGCCCCGCTGAAACCGGTGGTGGAACACGCGATCTCCCGGCCAGGAGCGTTCCTGAGCGTGCACCTGCTGTACGGAACCCGCGATCCGGAGAGCCTGCTGTTTCGCGACCAGCTCGGACCCTGGGAGGGCGGACTGGATCTCTTCACGACCGTGGACACGGCCACGAACGGCTGGCGGGGCAACGTGGGCGTGGTCACGGGCGCCATCGACCGGTTGACGGTGGACCCTGCACGGACCGTGGCTTTCCTGTGCGGCCCGGAGATCATGATGCGTCTCTCGATCGACCGGCTCGTGCAGCTTGGTGTGCCACCCGGCGGGATCCACCTCTCGATGGAGCGCAGCATGAAGTGTGCCGTCGGGATGTGCGGACACTGCCAGTTCGGCGGCAGCTTCGTCTGCCGCGAGGGGCCGGTCTACCGGTACGCGGACGTGGTGAATCGCCTGCGCATTCCGGAGCTGTGATGCAGGCCGCGCGCACCAGCCTCGCCGTCTGGAAGTTCGCCTCCTGCGATGGCTGCCAGCTCAGCATCCTGAACCTCGAAGACGAGCTGCTGGCCCTGTCCGAGGCCGTCGAGATCGCCTACTTTCCGGAGGCCACCAGCCGTGAGATCGACGGTCCCTACGACGTCTCGCTGGTGGAGGGCTCGGTCAGCACGCCGCACGATCTGGAACGGATCCTCGAGGTTCGACGGCAGTCTGCTGTCCTGGTCACGATCGGCGCATGTGCCACCGCCGGCGGCATTCAGTCGCTGCGTAATTTCGCCGACGCGGAGGACTACAAGACCGTGGTCTACGCGCGTCCCGAGTTCATCGAGTCACTGGCCGAGGCCCAGCCGATCGACACCGTGGTCGCGGTCGACTTCGCGCTGCGCGGCTGCCCGATCGACAAGGGTCAACTCGTCGAGCTGCTGTCCTCCCTGCTCGTCGGCAAGCGCCCGCATCTTCCGACGGAGTCGGTATGCACCGAATGCAAACGACGCGCCACCGTGTGCCTGATGGTCGCGGGCGGCACACCGTGCCTGGGCCCGGTGACCCGCAGCGGCTGCGGAGCCATCTGTCCGGCCTACCGTCGGGGCTGCTATGGCTGCTTCGGGCCGCTACAGCCCGGATCCGAGGTCAACACGGCGCACACGCTCGCCCGCAGCCTCGAATCGAACGGACAGACGCCGGCGCGACTGGTACGGCTGTTTCGCAGCTTCAATGCCGCCGCCCCGGATTTCTCCGACGTGAGCCGCCACTATGAACACCCGAACGATTGAGGTCGGCATGCTCGCCCGGATCGAGGGCGAAGGCGCCTTGCGAGTGCGTACCGCGGGCGGCCGCGTGGAAGAGGTGCAACTGAAGATCTTCGAGCCGCCCCGCTTCTTCGAGGCCCTGCTTCGCGGTCGCGACTTCCGCGAGGCGCCGGACATCACCGCGCGGATCTGCGGCATCTGCCCCGTTGCGTATCAGATGAGCACCGCGCACGCGATCGAGAATGCGTTCGGCATCGTCGTGCCGGAACATATCCGCCAGCTTCGCCGCCTGCTGTACTGCGCGGAGTGGATCGAGAGTCACACGCTGCACATGCTCATGCTGCACGCGCCTGATTTCCTCGGCGTCCCCGACGCGCTGTCGCTGGGGAAGTCACACCGCGGAATGCTGGAGAAGGGTCTGCGCGTCAAGAAGGCCGGCAACCGACTGCTGTCGGTGCTGGGGGGGCGGTCGGTCCACCCCATCAATGTCCGCGTCGGCGGCTTTCATAGACTGCCCGCGAGAGCCGAACTCACGGCCCTGTCCGACGAACTCACCTGGGCCACCGGGGCCATGAAGGAACTCCTTGGCTGGTTCGGCACGTTCGATTTCCCGGATCTTTCGGCGGACTATGAGTTCGTGGCACTCTCCCACCCAACCGACTATCCGTTCAACGAGGGCAGAATCGCCTCGAGCCGGGGATTCGAGATCCCTCAACGGGAATACGAACACCACTTCACCGAGCATCATGTCGAGCATTCGACCGCCCTGCAGTCCACGCGCACCGATGGCGGCATCTACCTGACCGGCCCGCTCGCCCGGTTCGCTCTCGACGGCGCCAGGCTGTCACCCGCCGCCCGGGA
>JAUIAI010000662.1 GCA_030425615.1 Gammaproteobacteria bacterium | reverse complement strand
CCTGGCCGACGACGCGATCCTGCTGACCGAAGATGCGCGCCAGACCCTCGGCACGCCGACGCCCGCCGACCGGGCGGCAGGACCCGCTCCCGAGGCCATCGGCGGCGCAGACGCGGAAGCCGGGTCACCCCTCGTCGTCGACACGCCTGCCGGGCCGGTCCGCCTGAACGTCGTGGGAACGATCCCCGCGGCGCGGGCCGGTGAACGGCTGGCCATGATGGACATCGCGGGGGCCCAGCACCGTTTCGGAATGCTCGGTCAGCTGTCGCGCATCGATCTCAGACTGGTCCCGGGCACGGACCGCGCGGGCTTCGCCGCGGCGCTGCGGGAGCGCTGGCCGGGGCTGGATGCGGCAACGCCCGACGATGCGGCCGCGCGGATGTCAAACCTTTCCCGCGCCTACCGGGTCAACCTGAACGTGCTCGCGCTGGTCGCCCTGCTCACCGGCGCCTTCATCGTCCAGGCCACGATGAGCCTCACCGCTAGCCGGCTGGCGAGCACGTTCGCGCTGCTCGGCCTGCTCGGGGCGCCGGCCACCCTGGCGGCCCGCTCGTTGAGGATGCTCGCGCTGCTGGTCGGCATTCTCGGCGCGGTGCTCGGGCTCGCGCTCGGCGCGGCCCTGGCGTGGTCTCTGCTCGAGATCGTCGGGGCAGACCTCGGTGGCGGCTACTTCTCCGCCGACCGCGTGCCGCTGGTGCTGGAACCGGCGGCACTGGCCGGCTTCGGCGCGCTCGGCGTGGCCGCTTCCCTGGCCGGAACCTGGGGCCCCGCGAAGCGCCTTCGGTCGCTCACGCCGATGCGCACACTACGGGGCGGTCTCGTCGACCCGCGGCCCGACCGCCGGGTGCGTCTGCGGCTCGCACTCGCGCTGGCGGCCGTCGCCGTGGCATTGCTGGCGCTGCCTCCGGTCGCCGGTCTCGCCCTCGGTGCCTACGCCAGCATGGCACTTGGTCTGCTGGCGGGGATCGCGCTCATCGGACCGTTGCTGGGGTGGCTTGCCGACCGGCTGGCCGGCGGCGTGCCCTCGGCCTGGAAACGACCGGCCGCCTGGCTGGCGATCGCGCGGCTTTCCGACCAACCCGGGGGTGCCGCGATCGCGCTCTCCGGGGTCGTGGCCAGCTTCGCACTGGTCACTGCGATGGGTGTCATGGTGCACAGTTTCAGGATTTCGCTGGACCAGTGGCTCGAAACGGTGCTGCCGGCCGACATCTACCTCAGGGCACGCGTGAGTGGCGATCTCGGAGCATTCGACGACAACGCGCAGGCCGCGCTCGCGGCACTGCCCGGTGTCCAACGGGTTCGCTTCCTTCGCACCCGCGAACTCAGGCTCGACAGCGACGCGCCGCCGGTGACCGTGATCGCCCGGGAACTCGATCCGCACGATCCGGCCGGCGCACTGCCCCTCACAGGCGCGTGGCTCGAACCCGCCACCCTGCCCGCGGGATGCGTAGCCGCGTACGCGAGTGAACCGGCTGAGATCCGGCTCGGATGGACACCCGGCACCCGCGTACAGCTTCCGATCGGCGGCGGCGCCTGCGTCGTGATCGCCGGCGTCTGGCGTGACTACGCCCGCCAGCACGGCGCGCTGGCGATTCCGATCGACCACTACCGCCGGCTGACCGGCGACGCCAGTGTCGGCGATGCGTCGATCACGTTGACCCCCGGTGCCTCCCCGGCCGGGGTGATCGACGCCGTGCGAGACGCGCTCGGACCGGGCTTCCCGCTCGAGGCCCGCACCGCCGGCGACATCCGCGAGCTGTCGCTCGCCATCTTCGATCGGAGCTTCGCGCTCACGTATGCGCTCGAGGCGATCGCCCTTGCGGTGGGCTTGTTCGGCGTCGTGACCACGTATGCCGGCGAAGCGCGGTCCAGGCTGCGCGAGTTCGGCATGCTCCGCCACCTGGGCTTCACGCGGGCGCGGATCACGGCGCAGTTCGCCAGCGAGGCCGGGCTCGCGATCGGGGTCGGCGTCCTGCTGGGCGCGGTACTCGGCGCCGGGCTCGCCCAGGTGCTCATCCACTGGGTCAACCCGCAGTCGTTCCACTGGCGCATGAGCACGCACTGGCCACTGCTGTCGCTGGCCGGCGCGGGCGGCCTGCTGGTGCTCATCGGTGTGGCCGGCGCCGCCCTGGCCACGCGTAGTGCGAGCGGCACCGCGCCGATCCTCGCCGTGCGGACGGACTGGTGAACCGACGCGGCCCTTCGGACCGGCGTCGCCGGCTGCTCGCCGCGTCGATCGCGGCGACGGCAACGCCCTGGACTCGGGCACAGCCCGCCGGCACCGCCCCTTCGCCTGACTCCGGACCGGCGCGAGACGCGGCGGACGCCGTTCCAGACGGGTATGCGCCGGTACGGGCTTCGAGAACCCTTCGTTTCCCGGTCGACCACGGCGCCCATCCGGACTTCCGCACCGAGTGGTGGTATCTGACGGCCTGGGTGGTCACGCCGCAGGGGCCGGCGGGCATTCAGGTCACCTTCTTCCGATCGCGAACGCCCTTCGGCCGTGGGAATCCGAGCCGTTTCGCGCCCCGACAGATCCTGTTCGCGCATGCGGCCTACAACGAACCGGCCCGGATGCACCCGGTCCACGCGCAGATCGCCCGACGGGCCGACGGCGCACATGCCCGATTCGCGACGAACGATACGAACCTCGCGATCGGACCTCCGCATTCGGCCTGGCGGATGACGCGCGGGGAAGACGACGTGTACCGTATCGCGATCGAGGCGCGCGAAATCACCCTCCGGATAGAGGCCGCGGCAGGCTTGCGCCCTTGGCTGCAGGGTGAAGAAGGGTTCTCCCGCAAGGGAGCCGACCCTTCGCAGGCGAGCCACTAC